>JASEIE010000210.1 GCA_030024065.1 Thermodesulfobacteriota bacterium | reverse complement strand
GATGGAGATATTAAAGGAGGGGACAAGCGATTTACCCGGACGAATCGAAATTTATGGAAGCGATAAGGTTTATGAGACCGAGTTTTTGGCCAAGAGGATGAAAGCCCTCATTCTTGAGTATCGGAAGGACAGAGGAATAGGAGAGCTCTGAAAAACTACTGTACGCTCTCCTGATGCATCTGTGTAATCGGTCTCTAATCAGTGTAATCAGAGATTTCTCGACTTTTTCAGAAATCTCATAAAGGAGGAGTAAGCCCATGGAATTCAAAGAGAGGACGATTAAAGTCATCATCGATGAAAGTAAATGTGTCGACTGCAAGACCCACGCCTGTGCCGCGGGATGTAAACTCTACGCACGGGGCATCCTGGTGATCAAGGATGGTAAACCCGCTCTCGCAGGAGATGAGGAGTTTGCACAAAGGGTTGGGACAGAATGCCTGGCCTGCGAATATGAGTGCTGGTTCAAAGGAAATAATGCGATTAAGATAGAGGCTCCAATCCCTGGATTGGAAGAGTATTTGAAAAAACGAGGACTATCACTTTCATAAAAAGGAGTGAGAAAAATGGCTATCCTGCTTGAGAAAAATACAACCTTTTTGGTTCAGGGGATTACAGGAAGGGAAGGTTCAGCGCGAGCCGCATTTATGAAGGGTTATGGCACAAAGGTGGTGGCCGGGGTGACCCCTGGACGGGGCGGAGAAGAGGTTTCAGGGATACCCGTCTTCAACACCGTGGAAGAGGCTGTCAGGGAAAAAGGGCCCATTGATGCGAGCGTGACCTTTGTCCCCGGCCCGGGGCTCAAAGATGCGGTTTTTGAGGCTGTTGATGGTGGAATCAAGTTTATTGTCATGCCTGTTGAGCGAGTCCCCCTTTATGATATCCTTGAGATGATGGCCTACGCAAAGCTGAAAGGAGTCCGTTTGCTCGGGCCGGGTTCCATCGGTATTATCAGTCCGGGAATTGCGGCTGCTGGCTGGCTCGGAGGCACACCGGAATTTGCAAAGAAGGTATTTATCCCCGGGCCTGTAGGGGTTATCTCCAGAAGCGGAGGACAGTCGGGTACGGTTCCGTGGGCGATTAAAGAAGCGGGCCTCGGAGTGACCACGGTCGTGCATGTTGGAACAGAGCCGGTTGTAGGCCAGTCTTTTGGAGATATATTGCCCCTTTTCCAGGCGGATAAGGATACCAAGGCGGTTGCCATCTTCGGTGAAATCGGCGGTCCTTATGAGGAAGAAGCAGCGGAGGCCGTGAGAAAGAAGGAGTTTACCAAGCCCCTTGTCGTTTTTGTTGCCGGAGCATGGGCTCCCGAAGGGATGCGGTTTTCCCATGCGAGCAGTATCATCGAGAGAGGAAAGGGATCGGCGAAGGATAAGATCAAATCCCTCAAGGAAGCCGGAGTCCATGTGGTTGACCGGCCCGATGAGATCGCTCCAACCCTTAAAAAGTTGCTTGGAGTCTAAAAGGTTAAGGTGACGATGCCCGTTTCGTTAAAAGGTTATGTTGTTCGTCTTGAAAAATCTCTTGGCCGTAACCCTTTGACCATAAACGATACGGGCTTCTTTACCCTTACCCGAATTATTTTGGCCTAAATTGAGCGATTTTATAAATTTAATTGTAGGGCAACCCTTTAGGGTTGCTTCCCATGCAAGGCTGAAGCCTTGCCCTACGAATCACCCAATGGGTGATTTAAAAACGCAAGCTAAAGACTGTGGCTATTGGGCATTTCAAAAAGAATCGCTAAATTTAGATTTGGATTAAAAAACATTTAGGAGGTGTCACATGACTGTAATGCGATCTGTTTTTTACATTCCGGGGAATAATGAAAAGATGATTTCCAAGGCCCCTGATACTTCGGCCGATATCATCACCTTGGACCTGGAGGACTCTGTCCCTCCAGCGGAGAAAGCGAAAGCCCGTGAGATGGTGAAGGAGAATTTAAAGTTTGCAGGATCGGGCGGGTCCACTATCTATGTGAGAATCAATAACTGGGAGACCCTGATGACCAATGATGACCTTGAAGCCATCGTCCATGAGGGGCTTTCAGGGGTTTGTCTGGCCAAGACCGGTGGTGCGGATCATGTCCAGCGTCTCGATTGGAAATTGGAGGAACTGGAGCGGAGGAGGGGGCTGAAGGTGGGAAGTGTTGCCATTCAACTCCTCATCGAGACGGCCAAAGGAGTGATGAATGCCTACCCCTCAGCGATGGCGAGCAAGCGGGTCAATTCCCTTATCTTCGGCGCAGTTGATTACACAAAAGATATGAGGGTGAAGCTCACCATCGAGGCAGAGGAGCAATTATACGCACGGGCTCATACGGCTGTTGCGGCCAGGGCAGCCGGGTGCATTGCGATTGATTGTCCTTTTGTAGCTTTTAAGGATACCGAGGCCTTTGAGAAAAATACCCGCTTCGGAAGGCAGCTGGGCTATGAGGGAAGGATGCTCATTCACCCCAGCCAGATTGAACCCTCCCATCGAATCTATACGCCTTCTCCGGAGGATGTGGAATGGGCCAATGGAGTGGTCAAGGTATTTGAAGAGGAAGGAATTGCCAAGGGCGCTGCCGCTGTCTCTTACCAGGGGAAGATGGTGGACACCCCGGTTTATGAGAATGCCAGGACGATCCTTGCCATCATCGATGAGATTGCTGCCTTTGATGCGAAACGAAAATAGAAAAAGGGGACAGGCTACTTTTTAATTGCGGATTTCGGATTTAATTCCGCAATCCGCAATCCCAAATTCAAAAGTAGCCTGTCCCCTTTTCTTTGCTCAAGGAGCTAATGAGTGCGAATCATTATCGTTGGCCAGGGCCCCTTTGGAGAGAAGGTACTTGAAGGATTGACCGGAAAAGGGGAAGAAGTGGTTGCTGTTTTCTCTCCTCCGGATAAGAGAGGGGAATCGATAGGATCACTTGCTGAAAAGTTAGGCATCAGGGTCTTTCGGCCGGAAAAGATGAAGGACCCACAAGTCTATGAAGATTTTGTTAAATTAAAACCTGATCTTGCCATTCTGGCCTTTGTGACCGATATCATCCCGGAGAGGATCATCCATGTCCTGTCCCTCGGAACGATATGCTACCATCCCTCTCTGCTCCCCAGGCATCGCGGCGCCAGTGCCATTAACTGGGCCATCATCCAGGGAGATACCCGTACAGGCTTGACCATTTTCTGGGTGGACAAGGGAATTGACACAGGGCCTATCTTGCTTCAAAGAGAGGTTGAAATCGGTCCGGATGAGACGACAGGTTCCCTCTATTTCAAGGCACTCTTTCCGATGGGGGTGGAGGCCATTATGGAAGCAGTTGATTTGATTAAAAGGGATAAGGCGCCCAGAATATCTCAGGATGAATCGAAAGCCACCTATGAACCTCCTTGTGATGATCGAGTTGCGTCTATCGAATTTGAAAAGCCGATCGATGAGGTTTACAATTTGATCAGGGGATGCGATCCCCAGCCTGGCGCCTACACGACATTCAGAGGAAAAAGAGTGAGATTCTACGATGCAAGGATGAATCCTTCTCCAATAGAGAAGCGCCGTGGGGAAATCATCTCTATAGAAGAAGGGAATTTTGAAATCGCCGTCAAAGGCGGGACGATTAAGATCGGCAAGTTAAGAGTGGATAAGGGAGAGAAGATTGGACCGGTTGAATTTGCTCAGTCGGTTGTCGTGAAGGTGGGTGACCGATTCGGAAATTGAATCAACCCTAAAGGGTTGAGTTACAGAAAGACGAAGTCTGTAACTCAAGGCTTTAGCCTTGATTGAAGGAGGATCCATGGAACGCGAGAGAATGGTGGAGGAGCTGTCAAAGATTGTTGGCAAGGAGAATGTCCTGTCCTCCGAGACAGATCTGTTGCTTTATGGTTACGATGCCTCCCTTTTTAAGGGAAAACCCGATTGCATCGCCTTTCCGGGTTCAACCCAGGAGGTTTCACAGATCGTCAGGTTCTGCCACCGCGAGAAGATTCCTGTTATCGCAAGAGGTTCAGGAACAAATCTGAGCGGAGGGACCATCCCTACCAGAGGCGGGATCATCCTCCATTTTTCGAGGATGAACAAAATCATTGAGATCGATATCGAAAATCAGAGGGCTGTCGTGGAACCGGGGCTCTTTACTCTTGTCCTGAAAAACCAGTTGGCCCGACATGGATTTATCTACCAGCCTGACCCGGCCAGTGAAAAAGTTTCAACCTTCGGCGGGAATTTTGGGGAGAATTCAGGAGGGCCACACTGTCTCAAGTACGGGGTGACGACCAATCACATTCTGGGAGCAGAGATCGTCCTTTCGGATGGAGAGGTTATCTGGGTGGGGGGAAAGGCATTGGACAATCCCGGATACGATTTGACAGGGATCCTTGTAGGTTCGGAGGGAACGCTGGGAATTGCCACGAAGTTGATCCTCCGGATCATGCCCAAACCCGAAGCCGTGAAGACCCTGCTTGCGATTTACAATACCCTGGAAGATGCCGGCAGGACAGTGTCTGCCATCATCGCAGATGGCATCGTCCCCGCAACTCTCGAGATGCTGGATAAGTTAACCATCAAAGCCGTTGAGGAGTCGATCCATGCAGGTTTCCCCCTGGATGCAGAGGCGGTCCTTCTGATCGAACTGGACGGGCTCAGGGATGGGATGGAAAGACTAACTGAGCGGGTGATGGAGATCTGCAGGAAGAACAGTGTCCGTGAGGTCAAGGCTGCCAAAACCGAAGCAGAGAGGACCCAACTCTGGGCAGGCCGGAAAGGGGCGTTTGGCGCCATTGCCAGGCTTCGACCCAATTACCTTGTCTGTGATGGAACCGTTCCCAGAACAAAACTTCCCGGGGTTTTAACCAGGGTGATGGAGGTAGGAAGGAAGTATGACCTAACCATCGCCAATGTTTTTCATGCAGGAGATGGGAACCTCCATCCTCTCATCTTATTTGACGAACGAAATGAGGAGGAATTGAGAAAGGTTCATCTGGCAGGTTCTGAGATCATGAAGTTGTGTGCGGAGGCAGGCGGGACCATCAGCGGAGAACACGGGATCGGGACGGAGAAGATGAAGGAGATGTTCTTCGTCTTTACCCCTGAGGATATTATTGCGATGAAGAAGGTGAAAAGGGCCTTTGACCCGGAGGATATTTATAATCCCGGAAAGGTTTTGCCCGAAATCCAGGCCTAAATGTTTAATGCCCCCTCACGCCGTCCCTCTCCCCTGCCTACCGGCAGGCAGGCGCCAAGGGAGAGGGTGATCTATTAAAACAAACCACCTGAAATTCCCTTGATGGGGGAGGATGAGGTCGCCGACGCGCCATAGCCTGCCTTCGCTGAAAAGCTCTCGCCTGTCAAAGAACTGGTTCGGCGAGGAGGTCAGGCAGGCCGCTCTGGCGACGGCGCGGTGGGAGTGAATAGGGAAGGAGATTTTGTATGCCCAAGACGGACACTCTTTTTCTTAAATTGAAAGAGATAGTAGGGGAATCCCATATTATCAAAGATCCCGATAAGCTCAAAGATTATGGATTGGATGGAAAACGACCGAAGATAATGGTTTCGCCGGAAACAATCGATCAGGTCTCCAGGATCGTTGCCTACGCCGGTCAGGAGCATTTGTCCATTGTGCCCAGGGGAAGCGGGACAAAAATGAGTATGGGCGGAGTTCCCAAAAAGATGGACATCGTCCTTTCGACCAGCCGGCTCAATCGTGTCACAGACTGCGATACCGATAATCTCACCCTCTCGGCCGAAAGCGGTATGACTTTGAATGAAGTTCAAAGAAGGTTGGCTGAGGAAAGGAAGGGCTATTTCATCCCTCTTGATCCTCCTTTCACGGATAAAGCCACTCTGGGTGGGATTGTGGCAACCAATTCCAGCGGGCCCCGGAGGTTTCTCTACAACACGGCAAGGGATTTAATGATCGGAGCCAAGGCCGTTTTTCCCAATGGGGATATTGTGATCTCAGGCGGAAAGACCGTCAAGAATGTCTCCGGCTATGATATGTGTAAACTCCTGATCGGATCTTTTGGAACCCTGGGCATCCTCTGTGAGATGACCTTTAAACTGCTTCCCCTTCCAGAAAAGGAGGCGACCCTGCTGCTTTCTTTTACAAGCCTGGACAGGGCAGATGGCTTTGCTCACGAGATCATACAATCCCAGTTGCTTCCTGCTTCAATTGAAATGCTCAATGCGATGGCTGTTAGAAAGATGCGGTTTCCGGTTACCCTGCCTCTGGAAGGGAATTACCTCGTTGCCATTGGACTGGAAGGGGTCACTGAAAGCATTGAGAGGCAGGTTTCTGAAATAAGTGATCGGGGAAAGAAACAGGGGGCCCTTGAAACAGTGCCCCTCGATTCAGAGAAACATCATGCCTTCTGGGTTTCCCTTCGAGACTTCTCACAGGGATTGATGGAAGATCATCCGAATATCATTTCCCTGAAGTCCAATGTTTTGATCTCCAGATTGGGAGAGGCGTTCAAAAGCTACGAAAAGATTGCCCGAGAGTCGGACATGGATTGTGCCCTGGTCTGCCATTCAGGAAATGGAATCCTCTATACCTATGTACTGCCGGGGAGAAATTGGCGATCAAAGACCGAAAGCATCGTTGAATTCATCGGAAAGCTAACTTTTGAGGCGGCCAAATGGGAGGGTCACATCATTGTGGAATCCTCCCCCCTTGCGGTCAAGGAAAAAGTGGATGTCTGGGGGCAGCCGAGGAGTGATTATCAAGTCATGCGCCGTTTGAAAGAAGAGATTGATCCGGCAGGTATCCTCAGTCCGGGCAGGTTTGTAGGGGGAATCTGAAGAGCACATTGCAAAATTAGCAGTACAAAATTAGCAATTATCAATAATTTTCACTAATTCCATTGTTATTGATACCAGTCGATTCATTGGTAACTGTTACTAAGGAGTCCATAATTGACAAGACATAGCGTCATTCCCGCGGAGGCAGAGATTTTAAAGGTGCAATTTATTTTACATTGGCGGCTTCTACTTAAACCGGAAATCGAGTTTAAAATCATAGAGCCAGGGGATCGTTGGTTTTATCCCCTCTGAAGAAAGCTTTTCAGGCATATTTTCATAGCGCTTTTTCATGAGATCGGAATTGGGTGCATTATAATAGGTGACAACAATGGTATCACGCTGCACGCGGATGTCGCCCTCTAATCCCC
>JASEIE010000020.1 GCA_030024065.1 Thermodesulfobacteriota bacterium | reverse complement strand
ACATCAAGAGGTCGAAGTAGTAAAGTTGTTCAAGTTATTTTGCAACGGCTCCTAATCACGTGATCATCGGAAATGGGATCAGTGGCGCTACGGTTGCTCTCACCTTAATCAAGAGAGATCCCAACTCTAAGATCACCCTGATTTCGGAAGAGCCCTTTCACACCTATGCCAGGATGATCCTTCCAGATTACATTGCTGGACATATCGGCGAGAAAGCTCTTTTTCTTTTTGGAAATGGTCGATGCAATTCTATTCGGATGATATTGGGCAAACGAGTTGAAGGGATGGTTCCTCAAGAAAATGCTATCTTCCTAGAGAGAGGGAAGAAGATTTACTATGAGAATCTCCTCATTTCATCCGGTGCCTCTCCATCGATTCCTAATATTGAAGGGATTGGACGAAAGGGGGTCTGCCCTCTCAGAAGCATCAAGGATGCGAGAGAGATCATCGCCTCTGCCACTCCTGGGAAGAAAGCGGTTGTTTTAGGCGGCGGTTTGGTGGGACTAGAGGTGACCGACGGCCTGGTCGCCCGTGGACTCAAGGTGGAAATGGTTGTAGGATCCCCTCGAATCTTGTCAAGGGTGTTTGACCAAAGAGGTGCTAAGATCATTGAAGCATTTCTAAGAGAAAGAGGGATCATCATCCGTAATCACACGGACGTAACAGGCATCGATTCTATAAGAAACAAAAAAGTAGTACTTTTAAACACAGGCGAGAAACTGGAAGGGCATCTCGTGATCGTTGCCAAGGGCATAAAACCTAATGTTGATTTTATCAACAAAAATGAGATTCTTTTAGATCAAGGAATTGTTGTTAATCGAAAAATGCAAACGGGTATCCA
The DNA here is from genome assembly GCA_030024065.1 of Thermodesulfobacteriota bacterium. The sequence goes on along the minus strand of JASEIE010000020.1, from coordinate 21,378 downwards.
TAATGTGTACGCCACAGGTGATGTGGCCATGGCGCCGGGGTTTTTTGAGGATGCTCCCATTTACAATGCCATATGGGGCGAGGCAATTTACCAAGGGATTGTGGCAGCCGACAACATGGCAGGCGAAGACCATCTCTACGAGGGAAACCTAAGGGCAAATATTTTTGAAGTCCTTGGTTTAAAAGCTTCTTCGATCGGGCAAGGAGCTAGGCCAGTTGAGGGAAGTGAAATCTTTTCGCTAGAAAAATCTGGGTCTTATAAGAAATTGGTTTTTGAACAAGGAAGGCTTGTGGGGGCTCTCCTCATTGGTGATATCGAAGAGTCCGGTTTTTTACAATATTTAATCAGGAAAAGGATAAACCTTGGCGGCAAAGAGGAGACATTTTTAAGAAACAAGGTTCATTACGGAATGTTAACGACGTTAGAAAAATAGATTTTGTGGAGGAGAAAAAGTGGAATGGTGTGGCTATGCGGGTAAGAATCTATCCGTTGACCTGTCGACAGGAAAGATTAAAGAAGAAGAATCGGATCCAAGATTCTTGAAAGAATTTGTCGGAGGATATTCTACCGGTCTTCGAATGCTATATGATTTATTGAAACCCGGGACCGATCCGCTTTCACCGGAGAATATACTCATATGCACCTCTCCGCCTTTAACCGGGACGCAGGCTGCAGCCGCTTCTCGATGGGGACTCCTATTCAAACAACCATTAAATGGTTGTGTCGGCATGAGTGCCGGAGGCATGTGGTTTGGGACAAAGCTAAAGCAGGCAGGTTTTGACCATCTTATTATCCGCGGGAAGGCTGAAAAACCCGTCTATCTTAAAATCATGGATGAAGATGTAGAAATTGTCGATGCAGGCGATTTGTGGGGAAAAGACATATTTGAGACCTCCGATGAGCTAAAAAGGAGATATGGGCAGAGAAGCAGCGACGTTTCCATTGGGCCAGCAGGCGAACATCTTGTGAGGCTCTCCATTGGGTTGGTAGATAAGCTTTCCTCTATCGGAAAGGGTGGTGGAGCAGCCGTCATGGGGTCAAAAAATCTCAAGGCCATTGTGATCGATGGAACACGTGGTGTAAAAATTAAAGACCCTGAGGGATTCTTAAAAATTACCCGATCCATTATGGAGAGAATCAAAAAGTTTCCTAAGAAGCAGAAGTATATTGAAACAGCACAAATGTACGATTGGGAAGGAATGGTTTTTGAGAAGCGTATCGGCATTAAAAATAAATCAGAGATCTATAATGCCGCAGCCGATGCCGGATTTTATTCTACGGAAATCTATAAAGAGAAATTGTATAAGGCTAGGACAGCCTGCCCATCCTGTCCCATACCGGACAAGGATATCCTTGAAATAAGAGAAGGAAAATATGCAGGTCTCAGGACATATTGTTCCGGTTTCGCCGGTCGGTCGAAGGATATTGGTGTACAAGCGGGTGTGGGGGTACGCAACTATAATGAGATGACGGTTGCCATTGATAGAGCGAATCGTTATGGGATAAGTACCCATATTTTCGGACCCCTCATGGACTTATATGTTGCCCTGTACAGAGAGGGCATCATCACATCGAAAGATACGGACGGAATGGAGCTGAAAAGTGATTTTGAGACTGTGATGAGGGTCATGAAGCAGACAGCCTACCGAGAGGGAATCGGAGATACCTTGGCGGACGGTTATCTTGCGACGATAAAGCGCTTTGGACCTGAGTCAGAAAAACATGTTCACCATGTCAAGAATATGGATTGCCGCAACGATCCCCGGTGCAGGACGGTGGATACGGGGGTATTTGCGACAGTGACCAACCCTAAGGGAGGACACGGTATCCCTGGAGACTATTCCCCTGCGAAGTTTGCCAGGGGTGTTCCCCCAAAGGTGTTTGAAGATTACTGCATTCAAGTAGGGGCTTCACCCGAGGCAATCAAACGGATATTTGAAAACGAATTGACATTTATCCCAAGGTTAACCATCCAGGCAGAAGAATGGTGGTCTCAACATAATATGATGGGAACATGCATGAGGGCTCATATCTATATCTGGTACAGCACACAGATCTTTGCGGATCTTTACACGAGTGCAACGGGATTCAAACTAACCCGGGAAGAGCTGAAGCAGAAGTCGATCAAGGCCTGGAACCTGCTTAAAGCCATAAATGTGAGAGAAGGGCAGAGGTCAAGAGATCGTTTTCCTCCGCTTTGGTACACCCCGATCAAAGGAGTGGATGGTAAAGATATCTATGCCACAGATTATTATGGCAAAAAAATACTTACCCCTGAAGATTTTGAATTAATGTTGGATGACTATTACAGGGAAAGGGGCTGGGACATTAAAACGGGTATACCTACAAAAGAGAAGTTGGAGAAAGTAGGTCTGGCGGATATAGCGGCAGCTCTTGATAAAGGGGCGGATATCAAAAAGAGGTGAGCAGGAGGTAAATCAATGGGAATGACATTTGCGGAAAAAATCATCAGCTTGAAATCAGGAAATAAAAGCCTAAAACCAGGAGATATGGTGGATATTTCCCCGGACTGGATTATGACTCACGACAACACCTGGGACGTCATTGATAAATTCAATGAGATAGGTATTCAACGAGTATGGGACCCCGAAAAAATAGTAATTCTACTGGGGAATTTTACCCCTTCACCCAACGAACAGTATGCTCGAAACAATCAGGTGATAAGAGAATTTGTAAAAAAGTTTAAGATTAAACATTTTTACGATCACCTTGGGGTTTGCCATCAGATATTCTGTGAGCAAGGGCATGCTCTGCCAGATACCATCATTTTGGGTTGCGATTCTCATACAACAACCTATGGGGGATTGGGAGCTTTTTCAACTGGGATTAGCCGAACGGAATCTGCAGCCATTTTTGTAACCGGAAAAACATGGCTCAGGGTCCCCGAAACAATACGGATAGAGATGATAGGGGAATTCGCTCCGGGCGTGATGACAAAAGACTTCATCCTTCATCTGATAGGGACGATGGATGAAGAAGAAACCCTTTATAGGGCCATTGAATTTACAGGACCAACCGTACAAAATATGACCCTTGATAGCAAATTAACCCTTGCCAACATGAGTGTCGATTTAGGGGCTAAAATAGGGTATATTGCACCGGATGAGAAAACCATTTGTTGGATTAAAGAAAGGGCAAAAAGGCCTTTCGAAGTTGTGCTTCCAGACAAAGATGCAACCTATTGGAAGACGATGACCTATGATGTAAACTGTCTGGAGCCACAGGTCGCTTGCCCGCATGATTTAAGAAATTTAAAGCCAGTAAGAGAAGTGGCTGGGAAACGAATTGATCAGGCCATTATTGGAACCTGTACCAATGGGAGATTGGAGGATCTTGAGATTGCAGCCCGGGTGGTCAAGGGGAGGAAGTCAGATCCGAACGTCAGGTTTCTCATATTTCCTGCTTCAAAAGAGATTTATTTAGAGGCTTTGAAAAAGCATATTATCCAGGACCTGGCAGAAGCCGGAGCGATTATCATGAATCCAAATTGTGGTCCATGCCTGGGATCCCACGGAGGCATTATAGGGGCAGGGGAAGTTTGTATTGCAAGTCAAAACAGAAATTTTCGGGGGAGGATGGGGAGCCGGGATTCTGAAATCTATGTAGCCAGTCCGGCGACTGTAGCGGCTTCAGCCCTACGAGGTCAGATCGCGGATTGCAGGGAATTCTTATCATTTTAGGAGGCGTTATGAAAATAACCGGACGGGCTTGGAAGTACGGAGATAATGTGAATACAGATGTCATTTTCGCCGGGAAATATCTCCATACCATTTCAACTCCAGAAGATTTGGCCAAACATGCGATGGAAGATTTAGATCCGGAATTCGCCCAAAAAGTAAAACCTGGCGACATCATTGTAGGAGGGAAAAACTTCGGGAAAGGCAGTTCGAGGGAACAGGCAGTGACATGTTTAAAATATGCAGGAATTAAAGCAATGATTGTTCAATCTGCTGCAAGAATCTTTTTCAGGAATGCCATTGTCCATGGAGTGCCCCTTTTTCAGAGTAAAGAGGCTGTGGAGGGGATCGAGCCAGGAGAAGAAATTACGATTGATCTTGAGCAGGCAACTCTCACTTGCAAGGCTGGACGTTTTAACCTTCCCAAACTTTCTGAAGGTGTGATGGAGGTCATAATGGACGGAGGGCTGGTTCCTCATCTAAGAAAAACATTAGGTGTCCAAAAGAGTTGAAACTAAATTGATAGACCGAGGACTGATCAGAGATGTGATTTTGTAGAGATTGAATGAGATTGAAGGCACAAAGGTTGAGGTCATCATTTCATCATTCTCACAACCAGTTTCCGAGGATCTTGAGGCAAAATAGGAAGGGTGACGTTTTCATGGGACTGTCTGATCATGAAAGATCGATATGAGCGGGAGATTTTGGCGAAGAGGCCAGAAAGATCTAGGAGGTGAGTATGGAGGATAGAATTCCACATGTGAGAAAGCTTCCTTTACAAGGAGTGACGGTTTTAGACCTCACCCGCGCAACCTCAGGGCCTTTGGGAGCCCAGATAATGGGTGATTTGGGTGCAACCGTCATTAAAATTGAAGTTCCTCCCCAGAAGGAAAAACAGATGAGGGGGATTAGCTCGAGAGAAAGCCTTTATCGAAGATACAGTTGTGGAGAATTTGATATTCATTTTCTCAGCCTCAATCGGAACAAGAAAGCCTTTACGTTAGACCTTTCCTCAGACCGTGGCAAAGAAGTTTTTTGTGATCTGGTGAAGGTATCCGATGTGGTCTATGAGAACTTCAGACCAGGAAGCATGGAGCGTCTGGGATTAGATTATGAAACCTTGCGGAAGGTAAACCCAAAGATTATCTGTTGTTCTCTCACGGGTTATGGAAACTCGGGTCCGCTTCGGGACATACCTGCATTCGATGTGATCATTGAAGCAACAAGCGGTATGCTCAGCGCTGTAAGTTACATTGATCAGGACGGAACCTATCATTGGCCTGCTATTGCTATGGCGGATCATCTCGGTGGGATATGGTCAGTTCTTGCAATCTTAGCAGCACTCTTTCAGCGAGAATACACAGGAGAAGGGCAACATCTCGACATAGCCATGCAGGATGCAGCGTTACATTTTCTTTCTTACAAGGCTACGGGTTCTATTAATTTTGAGGATTTCGAAGATGTATCAAAAAAATTGCTCTGGGGAGTGTTTCGGGCAAAGGATGATTATATCGTTCTAGCTGTTCATCGGGAACCATTTTGGCAAGAGTTTTGTCGGATTGTCGGCCACGAAGAGTGGATACGGGATCCGATGTTTGATAGTCAGATCAAGCGGCAGGAAAACCGGGAAAAATTGGTGACGCTCTTGAATGGAGTTCTTTCTGGGAAAAAGGTCGAAGAATGGTTACAGATTTTTGGAACAAAATTGCCTGTAGCGAAACTGAATTCTTTGAAGGAAGCGCTCACCCACCCCCAAGTCGAGGCCCGTCATATGGTGGTCGAAGTTGAGATCGATGGAGGGAAAAAGGTGAGACTATTGGGAAATCCCATTAAGGGATCAGGAATGAAAGGGGAAGTCTTTCATCCTCCCCCCGGAATAGGACAGGACACAACGGATGTCCTTGAAAAAATTTTGCTTTATTCCAAAGAGAAGATTGCTGAATTGAAAAAGGAAGGTATTGTTTGAAATATTACCAAGAGGATGTCTGTGCCATTCTATATCATGTTAACAAGGAGCAAGAAAGAGAAGGTGCAAATAAAGTAAGGTCCCAGCGAAAGGACGCTGTGCATATAAACAGACCAATACTTTGATGAAAGGAGGTTCAAGATGGATTTTGAATTTAACGAAGAGCAAAGATTTTTATCTAATGCGGCAAAAAAGATGTATGAAAGGCAAATCGAGCCCCTTATGAAATCTTATGATAAGGATAAACCCCTGCCTAAAGAGGCTGTCTTGAAGGTGATAAAGATGCTCAAGCAGTTTGGGGTTGAGGGAGCTCGTCTTCCCGCGGAAGATGGGGGGACAGGGCTTGGGGCAGTGGGCCTCGGGATCGTCTGTGAACAAGTTTCCTTTGACATTTTCCTAGGTGCGTGCCTGCTCGACTTGATTGGATTGCGCATTTCATTGGGTGGTTCTCCTGAGGTCAAGCAAAAGTTTCTTCCACGATTCCAGAGCGGGGAATATGTTATTGCGAGTGCGATCAGTGAACCCAACGTTGGATCTGATCCTACGGGGATAGAGACCAAAGCAGTGTTGGAAGGCGACCACTATATTATTAACGGGACAAAGATGTGGAGCAGCTATGGAGATATTTGTGATATGGCGTTTGTGGTGGTCAGCTTGGGCAGGGATGCGCGTGGAAAGAATTTACTGACACGGATTATGGTAGACAAGGAAGAAAGTCTCTTTGAGACGAGGCACACGGAACTCATGGGTTTGAGGCAGGGCCATGTGGGCGAAATTGTTTTCCAGGATTGCCGGGTACCGAAAGAGAATCTGGTCGGAGGAGTTGGTGATGCCCATGGGAATATTCAGGCTTCCTGGATCAGTCAGCGTCCAATAGAAGGGTTGGGTTCAAAGCAGGTAGCTCAGAGGGCTTTGGATCTTTCGATTGCCTACGCCAAGGAGAGGGTACAATTTGGGAAGCCTATCGCTGGATTTCAACTGATCAGTACGATGCTTGCGGAGATGTATACGATGGTTGAGGCTGCCCGTCTCTTATGCTTTCAGGCTATTTCCCTTGCTGAGAAAGGCGTTTGGTGTGCGAAAGAGGCGGGGATCGCAAAGTGGTTTAGTAACGACATGGCGGTTAAGGTCACGTCGATGGCCGTTTCAATCCATGGGGCGATGGGTGTGGCCACTGAATGTGAAGTCGAGCAACTTTATCGAGATGCTCGGGTTCTCACTTTCCCCGCCGCTGCAATCGAGATCGAAAAGCTCATTGTGGGAAGAGATTTGACAGGGATCAGTGCGATTCGCTAAAAAGACCTTTGGATGCCAATTGCTTTTTGTCAAACAGGATTAGTTTAATGGGAAGAAATCTAGTGTCGGTGTATTGCAATATGTGGGGAGGTGTAAAGTGAGATGAGGCAATAGAATAGAAAGAAAGGTTTAGGTACAAATAAAAGGAGGAGAGACATGAAGATGAAGAGGACGATTTCGTGGGGCAGTTTGATCGCGGGCTTTCTGGTTCTCGTTCTGATGGTCAGTGGGCTGGCGGGGTGCAAGGCAGCGTCAGCAGCTTCGGCCTCTGATAAGCCATACTACAAAGGAAAGGTCATCAGGATTATGGTAGGCTCGTTTCCTGGCGGTGGCGACGATACTGTTGCGCGGTTGGTTTCCAGACACTTAGGCAGACATATTCCTGGAAACCCTGCCATAGTCATTCGCAACATTCCTGCTGGCGGAGGAATAATCAACGGTAACACAGCATGGGCCTCAAAGGCCGATGGTTTAACTATCTTGGCTGTGGGGGGGAAGGAACTCATAAGTAACATTTTGCGGCCGAAAGGCACAGAGTATAGACTGGAGGAAGGTTACCCCATTTATGCCGAGCCAAATGGCTGTGTGTATTTTGTCAAGCCGGGTATGGTCAAGGAGCCGAAGGACATAGTTAAGGCCAAAGGACTGGTGTACGGCGGCTCTGATCCCACAGCGGGTCCGCCGTCTGGCTTTTTTTGGGCTAAGGAGCTTTTAGGTTTCCAAACCGATAGGATCATCATGGGCTACGGGGGCGATGCGCCCTCGCGGCTTGCCTTCATTTCTGGTGAAACCAACTTCTGTGGTCAGTCCACGGCAGGTTACCACGCCGGTATGACAGCTTACGTAGAAAAGGGCGAAGCTGTGGTGGTCTTTCAGAGCGGACTATTGGATGCCAAGGGAGATGTGGTGAAGGAGTCAGCAGCGCCGAACGTGCCCACTATCAAGGAACTTTACGAGCAGATATTCGGTAAGGCACCTGCCGGGCTTGCCTGGGATGCATTTGCCATGCTGATAGGTACTCGTACTGTTGGTAAAAGCCAAGTCTTGCCCCCGCAAACACCCAAACAGTGTGTTGAAATTGTGACCAAAGCAGCAGTAGAGATGACAAAGGATCCGAAGTTTCTGGAGGAGGCAGAAAGACTGAGCCCAGGTGCCCCTCGTTTAGCTGGCAAGGATCTTATTGAGCCTTATCGTCTGGGAGTCTCCGGACGTCCTGAGGTGATCCAGTATATGAAGAAAGTATATAGTGAAAAATACAACATGAGGTTCGATTAGCCAGCCGCTATCCATGAAACAATCATCAACCAGAAAACTATGTTTGATGGCCGCTTTTTTGGTGTGGAGGGGTGTGCAAATGAGCGTAGCTGAAGGACGTTTCAGGCTCCTTGCTCTTGCGAGTCAGGTGGCAGAGAGGACAGGAAGTGATTGTCTCTATGGTATGAGTGAGGGCAAGCTTTAGCTTGGAGCCTTCAATACGGAAGTAGAAAATGACAAAACTTACAAGGCTTTTCCAACCAGGCATGATCGGCACTATGGAAGTTAAAAACAGGATAGTGATGTCCCCGATGGGTACCCACAGCGCTGATCCACAGGGACACATAACAGACCGTACTATAGACTACTATGTAGAGAGGGCCAAGGGCGGCGTAGGTCTTGTTATCTCGCAGGGAACTCCTATCCTGCGCGAGGGACGCACACCTGACCGCTCCTGGCTCTGGGATGACAAGTTTATCCCCAAACTCAGGGAACTCTCCCAAGCGGTGCATCAATATGGCACCAAGATGGCAATTCAGGTACACCACAACGGAAAGGTACTATTCAAAGCTCGTCTCAGCTTCAAGGACCCTAAGGAAGCGGAGGAGATAGATGTGATAGGGCCCTCCGCAGTGCCCTGGATATGGAACGGGTTAGCCCCCAGAGAGATGTCAAAGGAGGACATAAAGCATCTGGTGGAAGCATTTGCTGAAGGGGCCAGACGCACCAAAGATGCCGACTTTGATGCGGTGGAGTTCCACGGTGCTCATGGCTACCTTATAAGCAGCTTCCTATCGCCTTTCACTAACAAAAGGACAGATGAATACGGAGGCAGCGTGCAGAACAGGGCCAGGTTTGTTTGTGAGATCCTGGCACGGGCCAGGGAAAAGGTCGGACCCGATTTCCCTCTAATTCTGAGAATAAGCGGCTCTGATTACCTTCCAAGAGGCATAACCATCGAACAAACCGTCAACCAGGCACCTCTATTCGTGGAGGCTGGAGTAAATGCGCTCCATGTCTCAGCCAGCGCTCAGGAGACTACACAGTGGCAATTCCTCAGTTATCTCTGGCCCGACGCAGCTATAACTCACCTGGCAGAGGCAGTAAGAAAGGTGGTCAAGGTCCCGGTGATAACAGTGGGGAAGATCGGTGATCCCCTTCTCGCCGAGCGTATCCTCAGGGAGGGAAAGGCCGACTTTGTCGCTATGGGAAGAGCATTGCTGGCTGACCCGGACCTTCCCAGCAAAGCGAGAGAGGGCAGACTTGACGAAATCCGGCGCTGCATCTACTGCAACAACTGCTTGTCTGTTGCTCAGGCCGGAGGTTTGGCAAAGTCTGGCATTGCGTCTACCTCAACGGAGGGCAAACCCACTATCAGAGGCATTTTTTGCACCGTGAACCCGGCACTTCTAAAGGAGAGGGAGTTTGCCATCAAGCCCACAAGCTCACCAAAGAAGGTGATGGTGATCGGAGGAGGGCTCTCTGGCATGGAAGCGGCCAGGGTCCTTGCAGAGAGAGGGCACCAGGTCTCCCTTTACGAAAAGAGCGACAGACTAGGCGGTCAATGGAACATAGCCTGCCTGCAGGAGCACAAAAAGTCGTATGCCAGTGCTGCTGAGTATATATCTCGGGGTCTGGAAAGTGCTGGGGTGAAGATCATTCTAAACAAAGAAGTAACAACACAATTTGTGAAGGACAACCGGCCGGACGCGGTGGTAGTGGCAACCGGAGCGACTCCTAAAACTCCAGATGTGCCAGGGGCACAAGGCAAAAACGTAGTGCAAGCTGTAGATGTCATTGCAGGCAACGCTAAAGTCGGTAAAAAAGTAGTTGTGGTGGGAGGACGGCTTGTTGGCATGGAGGTGGCTGACTCCCTGGCGAAGCAGGGCAAGACGGTCGCCTTGATAACCATGTACAAGCTGGGAGAGGATGGCAGACCACTCAATATAGACATATATCGCACCCTGAGAGGCAGGATGATTGAGCACGGGGTATTTATCCACCCTGATTCACCGCTGTTTGAAATAACAGACAAAGGTGTTTATGCGGTCAATGACCGGGAGTTATTTTTCTTAGAAGCAGACACCGTGGTTCTTGCTGTAGGTATGAAATCGGAAAGTAAACTGGTGGAAGAGCTTAAGGGCATCCTCCCTGAGGTATACACAATCGGAGATTGTGTGGAGCCACGAGACGCCATGTTCGCCATTCGTGAGGGCGCAGAGATAGCCCGTCAGATATAACCACCATCGATTACTCGTAGGAAGAGTCGGGGGAAAGAGTTTGTAGTTAGAAATAGAATAAGAGAAAAGTTCTCAGTAATTTACATGGCGTAGCATTTGGGTAAATATTATTACTTGGTCAAACATTATGATTGGACGAACCAGTAAGAGTAAGACGATCGAGATGAAAGAAATACAGGGCACACTGGTACTGGAGACTCTGGATGAGATCGCGAACCCGAAGCATACGGCACTCTTAGTTATAGATGTACAGAATGATAATTCCTCGCCTAAAGGCTTTTTGGCCTCAAAAGGAAGAGATATTCCCTGGATCCGGGAGGCTATACCGCGCATCAAAATGGTTCTGGAAGAGGTCAGAGGGCTGGGTCTGTTGGTAATTTTTGTGAGGAGGACCAGGTCAAGAGATGGAAGCCTTGAATCAGGCCCAAGACTCCGGTTATATGAAAGGAGCCCGTATGGACAAGGTGCCCCGGAATACCTAATGGAGGGAGCTTGGGGCAATGAGGTTCTAGTGAACAAAAACTGGCCGACTTCACCCCCAACACACTGTTTTTATTGAGGGTTAGTCTGCTATCCTCAGAGGGATTTCGATAGGCTGGGTGTACGTTACGAGAATGAGCTGAACAGTTCTGAGGGATACTCTGTGTGGGAAATAGGAGGGTGAGACGGAGAAAGATAGGAGGAAGGGTTGAAATCAGAGGGGGAAGTTAGAGGCGACCTCGCTTTTATATTGTCGAGGAATGCCGTTCATGTGAATTATGAGGATCTCCCTCAAGAAGTGATTAGCGCAACTAAAAATGCTGTACTCGATACCCTGGGAGTCATGATAGCAGCTACGGGCGCGGTTCAGGCCTGCAAGCACGTTGCAGATTTCGTCAAAGACATGGGGGGCAGAGAAGAAAGCACTATCATCAATTTAGGTGGTAAGGTTCCTGCGCCGATGGCGGCTTTCGCCAACGGTGCGTTAGCTCATGCTTTAGACTACGATGACATAAAGTGGGAAACCGGAGCCAGAATTCACCCAAGCAGTACGGTGATACCTGCTGCTTTTAGTATTGCAGAGCACAAGCAGAGGATAAATGGAAGAAAGTTTCTCACGGCTATTGCGCTTGGGCGAGATCTTATCATCAGGATGGCGCGGGCTGTTGGGGGACAGGCAAATTGGTTCACTTGGCAACTCACGACAGTTCTTGGCACATTCGCAGCTGCCATGACCTCGTGCAAATTGCTCGGTCTAGATGAGAACCAGATGGTAGATGCGTTGGGGATCGCACTCTCCCAAGCGGCCGGCACGATGGAGTTGCGGTTTGCCTCTGGATCCGATTTGGGTGGAATGTATGCCTCCTTTCCATCAAAGGGAGGAGTTTTATCTTCACTCATGGCCCAAAGAGGGATCAGGGGTTTGGGGACTTGCCTGGAGGGTAAAGCAGGATTGTTTAACTCATATTTTGGTGGAAAATATGGAAGGGACATCCTCACTGCGGAATTGGGAAAAAGATTTGATGGAGTGGATGTAAGCTTTAAACCTTGGCCGGCGTGTGCGCTCAGTCATGTCTATATCGATGCCGCACTACAAATATTAAGCGAACATCGGATCGTTCCTGAACAAGTGGAGGTCGTTACCGCGTTCGTGGGCAAGCGTTGCCAGACGCTGTGCGAACCGCTGGAGGCTAGGCGAAAACCTGCCACAGTTCTTGATGCAAAGTACAACATCATCTTTCCCATTGCCATTGCCCTTGCCAAGGGAAATGTACTCATCGATGATTTCTCGGCCGAGGCTGTAAAAGATGAAAAAGTTTTGGCTATTGCAGAGAAAGTGACCTACCAGTATGAACCAAAGTTTGAAGATACAGGCGGTGTACCACCCGGGATGGTTGAGATAAAGTTAAAAATGGGTCAAACCTACGGAAAAAGAGTTGACGCACCCTTTGGACACCCCAGTAAACCGCTGAGCCATGAGAGGCTGATTGCAAAGTTTAAGGATTGCGTTGCTCATGCAGCAAGGCCTCCTACCAGCGAAATCATAGAAAAAGTGATTGAATCGATCACCAGGATGGAAGAAATGAAGGATGTGGCAGAGATTGTTGAGCTTGTAACACCGAGGTAAACGAATGCATCTGTTTTAACCCACAATGGTGTAAGAGAAGTCTGGCATTACCATGATTAAGAGGAGCCCGCGATGGACCCTATTTTAACGTTTCTCAGTGATTATGGCGTATCCCTGAACTTCGAAGAGTTATCCTCAGAGGTGGTTCATGAAGTCAAACGCCGAACGATTGATGCTTTAGGCTGTGCAATGGGAGCATACTTTATGGAGCCGGCAAAGATTGCACGGATTCATGCATCAGAGGCATCAGCAAATCCGGGGGCAACGCTTTTAGGGACCAGGCATCGGACGACACCGGAGTTGGCTGCTTTTGCAAATGGAGTGATGGTACGCTATTTGGACTTCAATGATACCAGTGGCTCTAAGAAGAGCGGCCATCCCAGCGACAACATTCCTGCAGTGTTGGCGGCTGCAGAGTATGTAGGAGCGGATGCCCGAACTGTTATCACTGGTATTGTCTTGGCATATGAGATCCAAGACCGCTTTGGCCAGGCTTCTACCATCTGGAATAACGGGTGGGATAATATTACAAATACGGCAATTTCTGCGGCTGCGGGTGCGGGGAAGGTTCTGGGTCTTAACCGTCAGCAGATGAGCAATGCATTGGCTCTGGCAGCGACCGCCAATATTGCTCTCCTTCAGACCAGAGTAGGGACACTATCGATGTGGAAGGGATGTGCGGCTGCCAATGCCAGCCGTAACGGAGTGTTTCATGCTCTGATGGCACGTCTGGGTCTAACAGGTCCTGAAGAGGCTTTCGCAGGGTCTAGGGGATTTCTGAGACAGGTGAGCGGACCAATGGAATTACCGGAGTTCGGCGGGAAAGACCGACCTTTTACGATCTTGACCGATAAACTCAAATTTTTTCCTACAGACCATGAAGCCCAATGTACTGTCCTTCCTGTGCTGGAACTTCGCCAAGCGTTAGATGGAAAGGTAGAGGATATCGAGAAGGTCATCATTGAAACTTATGAGTTAGCATTGGAGATAGCGGCGGATAGCAAGGATAAGTGGGCCCCAACCACGAGGGAAACAGCAGACCACAGCATTCCCTATGTTGTAGCTGTAGCCCTCATGAATGGCACTGTCTGGTTAGATGCCTTCGAGGAGGAGCAGATTCGAGACCCTAAAATCCACACACTGATGCAGAAGATAGAAGTGCGAGAGAATAAGGAATACAGCAGGCTGCATCCAGAGTCTAACTGTTTTCGGATCGAAGTAATTACTCGCTCCGGGGGGCGTCATGTGAGAGAGGTACGTTACCCCAAGGGACATCCTAAGAATCCCATGACCGATCAGGAAATAGAGGCAAAGTTCAGAAGGTTGACGGAATCAGTATTCCCTCCAGATCGCGTAGAGCAAATTCTGGAGAGACTGTGGAATTTGGAAAAGGTGCAAAACGTCGAACAGATTGTAACTCTGTTTGAGCTGCCATAGTCATATCTTATAACCTGGAGCAAGTTCAATGGATCAAACGGAAGATCGAATCAGCAGTTATGCAGCTTCCCTGACCTACTCAGATCTGACTCGAGAGGCGCTTCATTCCGTTAAAAGAAGCCTCATTGACTCTCTAGGCTGTGCCCTGGGGGCATTCGGTGCAGAGCCGGTTAAGATTGCCAGGCGACTTGCGGTTCATGTCACCAGCGATATGCCTGCTACTGTTTTAGGTACCACCATAAAAACCACTCCGGAAATGGCGACCTTTGTTAACGGTTCCATGATCCGTTATCTTGATTTCAACGACGATTACATTAACAACGATGGACCCCATCCCAGCGACAACATCGCTGCCATCCTGGCAACCTGTGAGGCCGTCCACGCCGACGGTAAGACTCTAGCCTGTGGAATTACACTGGCTTACGAAATCGTAGGGCAGTTAGTGGATTCAGCGGGGTTCAAAACCGGTGGCTGGGACTACGTCACGGAGACAGCGATTGGGAGCGCCCTGGCAGCGGGAAAGGTAATGGAACTTTCTAAAGAACAGATGCTTCAGGCTCTGAGGATTTCTGTAGCACCCAACATAGGTTTGCTACAAACCAGGACGGGTGAACTATCAATGTGGAAGGGATGTGCAGGGGCCAATGCAGCCAGGAATGGTCTCTTCGCTGCCATGCTCGCAAAGGGGGGCATGACCGGACCCAATCAGGTCATCGAGGGGCGGTGCGGGCTCTGGAATCAAGTTACTGGGCGTTTCGAGCTGGGCTTATTTGGAGGCGAGGGCCGTCCCTTTAAGATTGAACAAACCTTCTTCAAAGCAATGCCGGTGATGTACACCGCCTTGTTAGCTGTAGAGACAGCCCTTGAGTTACGAAGAGAGGTAGACATCGACAGTATCGAGTCTATCAGGATTATTCTGGATGGATTCTCGGTAGCGAGTAGCAATCATCCTGACAATTGGGATCCCCACACTCGAGAGACAGCAGACCATAGCAAACAGTACTTGGTGGTGGTTGCCTTAATGGACGGAGAAATCTCAGAAAGGACGTTCACGCCTGAATGTTACCGTGATCCCAAAATTCTAGATCTCCTCCAGAGGGTTACCTTGGAAGAGGATCCGCGTTACACAAGGGAATTCCCTAAGACATTTCACTGCACCGTTGAGGTAACGAGCAAATCAGGCCAGAAATGGGTTCAGCACAGGATGAATCCCAAAGGACATCCTGCCAATCCTATGAGTGACGCTGAAATTGAAGAGAAGTTTCTGAGATTGACTGCTGGAATGCTCACGCGGAAGCAGGCACAAAATGCTCTTGATCTCCTTTGGCGAATAGAAGAGACCGGAGATGTCCGTGAGGTCATTACGGCCTTAACGGTCTAAATAAGGTCTCTAGGCTTTAATCTAAGGTCTCTAAAGAATCCTTATGAAGGAGAAAAATGATGGAAAATGTAACTGAACGGTTAGCTCATGCTGTTACCAACATAGGTTTTGACGATCTACCCCAAGATGTGATTAAAGGTATTAAGTGGATCCTCCTTGACTCAATAGGTTGTGCCCTCGGAGGCTCCCAAACAGATAAGGCAAGAATGTCATTAGAGTTGATAAATGAATTAGGTGGAAATCCCCAGGCGAGCATCATCGGAGGTCCTTACACATCCTATGCCCTGGCAGCTTTTGTTAACGCAGAACTGATCAATGCCCTTGATTATGACTATATCGGACCTCTGGTAGGTCATGTCTGTCCCTATGTGACTCCGCCGTGTCTCTCGATTGGTGAGCGGCAAAATGCATCAGGAAAGGACTTGATCGTTGCGCTAGCAGTCGGCCATGAGGTCGGGGGAAGAATGGTAAATTCTCTGGTTCAAGCAAATATGCCAAAGGATGAACCACCCTACTATGAGGAATCATTGAGGTACTCTTATTCACACAGTGTTTTCGGTGGGGTAGCCGGCGCTGGGAAACTGCTTGGATTTGATGCTGAGAAGATGCGGAATGCTTTTGGTATCGCTGGTATGAGTACAGCCGTGCCCGCTTCAATGAAATGGTCGCATACGGGTGGTCCTGCCATTATGTTGAAGTATGGTGCCTGGCCGGGATGGATATCGCAGTTGGCAACGACGGCAGCCCTGGTTGCTGAAAAGGGTTTTACTGGTGATACTACGGTTCTGGATGGAAAATGGGGCTACTGGCAGATGGTGGGTTCGCCTTTTTTCAAGGTTGATAACTTGCTTAAAGGATTGGGTGAAGTTTGGCATGCGACGCGTGGAGAGTATAAACCGTATCCCTGCTGCAGGTGTAATCACGCTGGGATAGATGGCATTTGTAACCTGATGCAACAGCATGGAATCAAGCCGGGCGATATAGAAGAGATCGTCGTTAAAGGTGACTCATGGCTTCAGCAGCCTCATCGAATGGGAAGGGAGCTTAAAAGCCCTCTCGATATTCAATTTGCCAATATGTATATTTTCGGGTTGGCACCTTACTTTGGTCTGATACCTAGCCCTGCCTGGGGAACATCAGAGGTATACGACCTCCCTGAGATAAAGGCAATGTCAGAGAAAGTTAAAATTGAGTTGCACCCACAGACAGATGAAATTATTGCTGGGAAGGTGAAGGCAGGCCAAAAACCCGGGTTCCGTAAGACCATCGTGGAGATAAAGGCCAAAGGTAGAAAATTTGTCACTGAGGTGGAAGGGCCCCGTGGTGATCCGGATAATCCCCTTAGTGAATCCGAGCTTCTCGAGAAATTCCGCCATAACGCATCATATTCTTTCCTTGAGAAAGAGAAGGCGGAGAAAATCATTGAAGCCATACTGAACCTCGACGAACTTGACAGTGTAAAAGAGTTGGGGAAACTATGGTCTGTCAAACATCTGAGGTAGAGGGATTCGAAATGGGATCGGTGAGATGTGCCATTATAAGGGGAGGGACAAGCAAGGGTATCTTTTTCCATGAAAAAGACCTTCCTCAAGAGCAGAAAGAGCGTGAGAGAGTGATCCTTAATGTATTTGGAAGTCCGGATAAGCGACAGATAGATGGGCTTGCAGGTGCCGATGTGCTGACTAGTAAAGTTGCCATCATAGGAATCTCTACGCGTCCGGATGCTGATGTTGAATACACCTTTGGTCAAGTGATGATTGAACGGCCTGAAATTAGCTGGCATCTCAATTGTGGCAACCTGTCAGCCGCTGTAGGCCCGTTTGCAATAGATGAAGGCTTGGTTAAGGCGGTGGAACCGTTAACCGTTGTTCGGATTCATAATACCAATTTGGATCAGATCATCGATGCGACTGTCCCTGTAAAAAATAATAAATTCAATCCCATAGGTGACTACAAGATAGACGGTGTTCCGGGGACGGGGTCAAAGATTTTGCTTGATTACTCCAAACCAGCTGAAGGGGATACATCGAAGCTTCTACCCACTGGCCAAGTGAAGGAAACGCTGGATGTCGAAGGCTTGGGGAAGATCCCCGTTTCAATTGTGGGGGTGGGGAACTTGCGAGTTTTTGCCTTCGCCAAAGACATCGGTTTAGAGGGAACTGAAGAGATCAAAGATATCATGGCCAACCAGAGAATCCTGGAAAACGCAGAAAAAATCAGAGGAATAGTTGCACAACGGCTTGGATTTGTGAAGGATCCACGAGATGCTTCCACTCTCAGTCCAACGAGACCCTTGAGTGCTTTTGTTTTTCCCCCTATGGATTATGTCAATCATGTCAGTGGAGATACGATAAGAGCTGAGGATATTGACTTAAGGAGCATTGCCTTCCTCGCCGGAAGGGTCCACCAAGCCTATCCGGTCGGAGGAACGATATCCACAGGTGCGGCAGCCAAGACGAGAGGGACGGTTGTTTATGAGGTTTTATCGGAGAGGGGACGTCAAGGTGCAAGTATAAGAATCGGCCACCCAGCCGGAATTATTGAATTGAGAGCAAAGGTCGTGGAAAAGGATAATGGATTTTGCCTGGAAGAGGCCTCTTTGTTCCGGACAGCGAGAAGGATCATGGAGGGGTTTGTTTACCTCAAGGAAGGCTTCACGATATAACCCCTGGACGACAAAGTATTCCAGAGAAGAAGTGTTAAACTCGACGACCTCGGTATGTGACCAGCAGAAAAGTTGACAATAGGAAAGTAGGGTAGGTTGGCGTCTTTTTTAAATCAATGATCCAACATGCTGATAAAAAAGAAAGGAGAAACCAATGAACGGAGGCTATGCAGGCAAAATTCTACAGGTTGATTTAACCCGAGGCAAGATCAGTACGAGAGATCTTGAAGAGAAAGAAGTAAGGGAATATATCGGTGGGGGTGGACTGGCTACAAGGATATTGTGGGACAAAACCACCAGAGCTACAGAGCCCTTTTCTCCGGAGAATCCATTGATGTTTATGGTCGGTCCTTTGACGGGCACCAAAGTTCCAACAAATAGCCACTATAGTGTAACAGCGATATCACCGCTGACCGGGATCTTCGGAGATGCCCGTAGTGGTGGGAGTTGGGCCTATCAGCTAAAACATGCTGGTTTCGATGGCGTTATCTTTGAGGGCAAATCAGAGGAGCCCGTCTATCTCTGGATTCATGATGGAGAAGCGGAACTCCGGGATGCCAAGTCAGTATGGGGTAAAGGAGTGTTTGCTACGGATGAGACCCTCCTAAAGGAGACTGACAAGAGGGCAAGTGTCGCTGCGATAGGCCCGGCTGGCGAGAAATTGGTAAGGATCGCGTGCATCATAAATGATGGGACTGCCGGGAGAGCTGCAGCCCGGTGCGGTCTGGGCGCTGTGATGGGCTCTAAAAAACTTAAGGCAGTGGTCGTGAGAGGAACAAAGGCACCACAGATTTACAGTAATGACAAATTGAACGAAAGCATTAAGCAGTTCGTTGGAATGTCTCGTATGAATTCAAAGGAGGGAGAAAATCTTAAACAATTCATGGCGCACCGCCAAGCCCACTGGCAAAAAGGGCGTATAAGTATTCAGAATTTCCTTGCGGGAGATTTCCCAGGGTTTCAGGAAAAAATAGTAGCCATGATGCTTTCAGGCGACAAGTATTTTTGCCGAACTTGTACGACGAGTTCTCACGAGTGCCACATGGTGAATGGGCGCAGGCGTCAAGTATTGGAAAGCATGGTTCCCTTAGGTTCTCAATGCCTCATAGATGATGTGGAGGTCCTACAGGAGGCTTACGACTTATGCCAGGACTATGGTATGGACTCGATATCAACAGGCGGAGTGATGGCCTTTGCCATTGAGGCGTTTGAGAAAGGACTTGTCACCGAAAGAGAGACCGAGGGTATCGCGCTACGCTGGGGAGATGCCAGATCGATGCTTCGAATGGTGAGAAAAATTGGCGAAAGGGAGGGGTTTGGAGAAGTCCTTGGAGAAGGGGTTAAAAGGGCTGCCCAGCATTTGGGTGGATTGGCATCGGAATATGCTATCCATATAAAGGGGTTAGAATTACCACTGCATGACCCGAGGTCTAGCAATACGATAGCGCTTGAGTATGCAACCGCATCGAGGGGAGCCGATCATGTTTCGGCTTACGCCATTGCAGATAGATATATCTCCCCAGAGTTGGGAATCCTTGAGGATCGGAGCACATTGGAGAACCGATTTAAGGTAGAGGGGCAAGCAGAGTCAGTTTCAAAGATGCAAGATTACATGTGCTTATTTAATTCTTTGATACTCTGCATATTCCTGTGTCGTGTGCAGTATGGGACAGTGGGTGCTCAACCTTCCCTTCTTGCAGATTGGATTCGTTTCGTAACCGGATGGGATATGGATTCAAAAGAGCTGCTTAAAGCCGGAGAACGCATCTTCAATTTGCAGCGTCTTTTCAATGTCCGTCTCGGAATGAGCAGGAAGGATGACACATTGCCGCCAAGAATATTGACTCATAAACGCGGCGGGAAAACCGATGCGGCTGAAAATTTACCCCCCCTAGGGGAAATGCTTAACCGTTACTATAAATACAGGGGATGGACCGAAGAAGGCATACCGACTGCGCAAAAAATCGCTGAACTAGGTTTGGAGGCAGACGTGAATATAAAGTGAGAGACTCTACGACGAAAACAGACTTACCCAGTTTATAAAACATGCCAGAAAACCCCAGGCTTTTAAGCCCGGGGTTTTCTGGCATCCTTCTCAAGGCTCTGTTTGAGGGACCAAGACTTGCTTACTAGTATAACGTTTCATAAAAACATATGCATATAAGATCATTTGTGGTATATTGACATCCAAAACGATAGGAGGGAATCAATATGCCACGGAAGAGCCAGAAAGCAAAGTTAATTTTAGACGAAAAGCAAAAGGAACAATTGAATAAGATTTCCCAGTCACGGAAGGCGCCGATCAGAGAAGTACAGCGGGCAAATATTTTATTGAGATATTCAGAAGGCATAACGATCACTGATATTGAAAAGATGGATCAAGTTAGCAGGCCGACGATTTACAAATGGATAGAGAAGGCATTGGCTATGGGGATCGTGGAGGGACTGAAAGATAAGTATCATCGGCCAAAAGAGCCTGTTATCACGCAAGAGGCGAAGGCTTGGGTGATCAATCTTGCCTGCAAGAAACCAACAGATTACGGTTATGCCTCTGAGATGTGGACTCGTAGCGCCTTGGCTGATCATGTGAGGAGATATGCTCCGGAGGCAGGACATGATTGTTTGAAGAAGGCAGTCAAGGCGACAATTCAGAGGATTCTTAATGAGCATCCGATACGCCCCCATAAGATAGCCTATTATTTGGAGCGACGCGATCCGGAATTTGAGCAGAAGATGGCGGATGTTTTGTGCGTATACAAGGAGATCAATCTGCAAAACGAGGCGGCGGCGGGCGACATTCCGTCTATTATTACCGTATCTGTTGATGAAAAACCGGGGGTGCAGGCCATCAAGAATATCGCACCGGATATCATGCCTGATCCAGAAAAGCAGTCCCGAGTAATGAGGGATTATGAATACAAACGCCTGGGCACCTTGTCGATTCTGGCAGCATTGGATTTGCATGATGGTCATGTAATTGCCCAGGTTCATGATAGACATAGAAGTTCTGAATTTATATCATTACTCAAGGAAATGGATGCTTACTATCCTGCCGAATCTACGATTCGTATTATTTTGGATAATCATTCCGCCCATATATCGAAAGAAACAATGAAATACCTCTCAAGCAGGCCAGGACGTTTCCTTTATGTTCATACCCCCAAACATGGCTCATGGTTGAGTCTGGTTGAGACGCTCTTTGGCAAGATGGCAAGAACATTCCTGAAACATATCCGTGTGAATTCCAAGCAGGAACTCAAAGAAAGGATTCTACTGGGCATTAAGGAAATCAATGCTTCTCCTGTTGTGCATCGATGGAAGAAATTCGATTTTG
>JASEIE010000209.1:5640-7178 GCA_030024065.1 Thermodesulfobacteriota bacterium | reverse complement strand
GGTAGTTGCTCCCCATGTCAGTGGGGACCAGGCACAATTTTTCAAGGGTCTCGACATAACGTAGGATGTTATCCTTATCGTATACGAAAATGTGGCTGGGAATTGCCTGCATCTGGTTGTATAGCGCAAAAGCGAATCCCAATTTGCTCTGCGTCTCCCGCTGGCCGGAGCTTCCTCCCCCTCCTTGCCACAATACCTTATACTCCGGCACGGCAAAGTACTGCTGGTACGAATTACGGCTGTCCCAGTAGTTCAGGGGTTCGGGAATGGCATAAAGACGCTCTCTGTGCCTTTTTTTTCGGGGCTTTGAGATTTTCTCCATGGTGATTTTCTTTTTCCATGCACGCGGATAAAGCTCTTTATACTGATCTCGGAGAATCCTTCTGGCCTGTGGATAGTATTCCTTTAAAAGCTTTCGGAAGTATCGGTTTTCCGCATCACGATCATGCTCCAGAAATTTCGCCATCCGGGCGTTGATCTCACGCTCAAAATAGCGCAAGACGATTTCGTCAAGCTCCGACACGATCTCTTCTGTTGTAATTTTCACATATCGCTTATCCCAAAAATGTGAAGGATCAAGCAATTCCTCTTCTATGATGATGGTGAACGGAGAACAAGGGGTTTGCTTCATGGTGCGTGCAATTTCGCGATGATCGCTCGCGTGACGGAATTCCTCCCTGCCGTGACCGAACCCATAATCCTTGAGCGATTGGAGGATCCGTTGTACATCCGGCGGTATTTCCTTAAAAGAGGCTCGGCTGTATATTTTAGTCCCGGTCAAAGGCTAACCCCCGGCGATCTTTTTTGTCCTGTAGAGAACATGGGGGTGACTTCTTTTTCGAGCCTGCCTTCAAGCATGTCCTCTGCCACATCCAGTTCGTAGTCCATCTGTAAACCAAGCCAGAATTGCGGGGATATTTTGAAATAACGGGCAAGTCTCAAGGCCGTATCAGCGGTAATACCTCGCTTCCCCAAGACAATCTCATTGATTCGCCTTGCGGGGACTCCTAATGCCAGGGCAAGCCTGTTCTGGCTGAGCCCCATCGGCTCCAAAAACTCTTTTTGCAGGATTTCCCCGGGATGAACCGGGTCAAGTTTCTTTGTTGTCATGCTTTTCTCCTATTTAGTGATAATCAACAATTTCCACTTGAAAAGCATCACTGTCGTGCCATTTGAAGCAAATTCTCCATCTATGCGGTTACCACAATTAACGTTTAACGTCAACCGTTAAATACAAAATAAAAAAGCGAAAAGGAGATGGCTCTATTTCTTTGGAATCTGTATTGCCCAGAGCAAAGCAGAGGGGAAAGCTTGGCGAAATGCCCCCCAGGGCAGGACTTCCCTCGTGAAGGGAATTTGTCCCCCTTCGGCTGACTCAGGGCAAGTTCCCGAGGCGAAGGAGGACAAGCTCACAGAGGTTCTCCCCTCCAGAGGAAACAAGAATTAAAAAGGGGGACAACCAAACGGTCCCCCTTTTTTAATTCTGGCTCCCCGGGCAGGACTCGAACCTGCAACCTAGTGGTTAATCCCGCCAGAGG
>JASEIE010000209.1:0-5543 GCA_030024065.1 Thermodesulfobacteriota bacterium | reverse complement strand
CCCGGCCATGAATTGCTGGCTCCCCGGGCAGGACTCGAACCTGCAACCTAGTGGTTAATCCCGCCAGAGGCGGGACTCTGCCGATTGAGCGTCTAGGAGGAACCTGGAGATTCCTCTGTCTTTGATCCTCTTCTCCAACTTCATGGCTTCGCCCCTAGTCGGACACTCACAGGACCACGCGAGCTTCCAAGGGCCATCGAACCTCTTAGTTGTTTTTGAGAGACGATATTCGGGATCATTATGCTGTCGGAGCCGTCGGCCAATATCAGTGGTCTGGCCACAGTAATATCGTTGGGTGGTCTCACTCTGGAGGATGTAAACGAATGCGTTCATAAATAAAAAGGCCGGGTTTCCCCGGCCATGAATTGCTGGCTCCCCGGGCAGGACTCGAACCTGCAACCTAGTGGTTAACAGCCACCCGCTCTGCCGATTGAGCTACCAGGGAATGATTATTGATGATTAATTAACATAAAAAAGAGGGAGATGACAAGTCAAAAGTATCTTACCCACGGACAGTCACATCCTCTTCAAGAGTGGGTTCCAGCCTCCTCAGCGCTCTCTTCTTATGCCACGACCTAAGCGTATTGACCGGACCCGAAAGGATGTAAAAAAAGATGAAGCCGAAGAGGACGAGCGTGGGTTCCATGACGATTACAATCATTGAGAGGACGATGAAGATGAAGATGCTGAAAGGTTTTCTTCTGGCCAGGTCAAGTTCTTTAAGACTGAAGTAATGAATGTTCGATACCATGAGGAATGCGAGAATATAGATCATCACCAGAATGACAATGTCCTTGACCCATCCTGTCTCGATCAGACGGAGATAGAGGAGAATCGTCAGGGCGATCATGGAAGCGGCAGCTGGGATGGGCAGACCTTTGAAGTGTTTTACCTCCCCAGAGGAGGACTGGACATTGAACCTGGCCAGCCTCAACGCTCCACAGACGACGAAGAGAAAAGCAGCCAGCCAGCCAAATCGCCCATAGGGCCTCAGAGCCCAGCTGAAGGCCAGCAGGGCCGGCGCAACTCCAAAGGAGACGAGGTCTGCGAGAGAATCGTACTGGACTCCAAATTTGGAGGTGGCCCCGGAGAGGCGGGCCACCTTTCCATCAAGAACATCGAAGACCGTGGCCAGCAGGATGGCAGCGGCTGCATAGAAAAATTTCTCCTGAAAGACGGAGATAATCGCCCAGAATCCACAGAAGAGGTTTCCTGTGGTGAAGAGATTGGGAAGGATGTAAACCCCTTTCCGCATTCTAATCGGTGGTCTTCTTTTCTTCATAATGATACCCGATGATCGACTCTCCTCCCTTTACCCGTTGTCCCAATCTGACAATCGGTTTGACATCGGTGGGGAGATAGAGGTCAACCCTTGACCCAAATCGAATCATACCAAAAATTTCTCCTCTCTTCAAGAGGGTTCCTGCTTTGGCATAGCAGACGATCCTTCTCGCCACAAAACCCGCGATCTGAACCAGGAGGATCTTAAACCGATCCTCTGTCTCCAGGATGAAGGCATTCTGTTCATTGAGAAGAGATGCCTTGTCGCGGCTTGCCATTAAAAATCGGCCCGGATGATACCTTGTCTCAAGAACCTTTCCAGAAACAGGGGCACGATTGATGTGGACATCGAAGGGGGACATAAAGATGCTCACTTTTAAGGCCTTCTTTTTTAAAAAACGATCCTCCTCACATTCTCCAATGTGAATGATCCTGCCATCCGCCGGAGAGAGGATGATGTTCTGGAGGAATGGAATCTTCCTCTTCGGATTCCTGAAGAAGAAGGCGATGAAGAGGGTGAGGAGGATCCCCGGAAGAGTCAAAACCTTCCATCCCAACCCGGCAAAGAGGAGGGTAAGGATTGCTGCCGGGATCAGGAATGGAAGTCCTTCTTTCGCAATGGGCCATCGACTCTCTTTCATCAATTCTTCTTCTTTTTAAGCCAACCCATCCTGGGGATCAATTTCTTTTCACCACTTTGATGGGATGCTCAGCACAAGAGGTCGGTTGCGATGAAATTCTAAGAAAGATCGGTCATCGCTTTACTTCCTCTCGACATGGCCACAGCACCTGTCCTCACCAGTTCTTTTATGCCCAGAGGCTTAAGGAGGGAGAGAATGGCGTCGATCTTCTTCTCATCCCCTGTCACTTCAACGGTATAGGTTTTGTTTCCCACATCGATGACTTTTCCCCTGAAGATGTCCACAATCCGGAGGATTTCCTCCCGGGTTTTTTCCGTGGCCGAGACTTTGATCAGGACCATCTCCCTCTCCACAAAATCTCTATCGATGAGATCGACCACCTTGATGACAGAAATCAGTTTGTTCAATTGTTTGGTCACCTGCTCGATGATCTGATCATCCCCGCGGGTGACGATGGTCATGGTGGAGATGGTGGGGTCGAGGGTTTCAGCAACCGAGAGGCTTTCGATGTTAAAACCCCTGCCACTGAAGAGGCCTGCGATCCTTGCCAGGACACCGAACTCATTTTCAACCACGAGGGTTATAACATGACGCATATTAATCCCAATTAAATTCCAATAACCAAATCCCCTGCCTACCGGCAGGCAGGCAAGCTCCAAATAAGCACCAATAACCAATTACCAAAATAGAAATTTAATGCCAGGTTTTGGTCATTGGAAATTGGAATTTATTTGGAAATTGGTGCTTGGAGCTTGGTTATTCATGCCATTACACCAACCTCATCTGATTGAGAGGTTCTCCAGATGGAACCATTGGATAGACATTCTCATCCGGATCGACCACGAAATCGATGACCACAGGCTCTGGAGTAGAAAAGGCCTTCTTCAGTACAGGAACAACCTCTTCGGGTCTGGTTGCCCGAAGCCCTGCGGCACCATAAGCCTCTGCCAGTTTCACGAAGTCAGGAGAGACCCCTTCCAAAGAGGAGGAGGCGTAGCGTTTCCCGTAGAAGAACTCCTGCCACTGTCTTATCATTCCCAGATAGCCATTGTTCAGAATGGCCACTTTGATCGGCAATCGATACTGGACGGCTGTGGCCAGTTCCTGAGAGTTCATCTGGAAACTTCCATCCCCCGAGATACCGACCACCAGCCTGTTCGGGAGAGCCACCTGCGCTCCAATGGCTGCGGGGAGTCCATATCCCATAGTTCCCAATCCACCGGAGGTGAGAAGAGTTCTCGGTTTGATAAATTTGTAATACTGGGCTGTCCACATCTGGTGCTGTCCCACCTCCGTAGTGATGACGGCTTCTCCCCTGGTTAATTCGTAAATCTTCTCAACGACATACTGAGGCTTGATGATCTGTTCCTGTTGATAATTGAGATCGTAAATAGCTTTCCAGCTTTCGATTTGACGGTGCCATTTATGAAGACCTTCTCTGAAAGAGGCCATCTCCTCCTTTTCGAGAAGAGAGAGAATCTTTGAAAGGATGTGTTTACAGTCGCCCACGATGGGGAGATCGACCCTCACATTTTTACTGATGGAGGTAGGGTCGATATCGATATGGATCACCCCTGCCTGGGGCGCAAAGGATTCAATCTTTCCGGTAACCCTGTCATCGAAACGAGATCCGATGGCGATGAGAAGATCGGATTCCATGACAGCCATATTGGCCCGGTAGGTCCCATGCATTCCCAGCATTCCGAGGGAGAGGGGATGATTTCCAGGAAAGCCTCCCAATCCCATCAGCGTCATGGTTACAGGGATACCCAGTTTATTAGCAAGAGCGAATAGTTCCTTGGAGGCATTGGAGGAGATGATTCCCCCTCCCACATAGAGGACCGGCTTTTTCGATTTGAGAATCAAATGAACCGCCCTCTGGACTTGGCCGGGGTGGCCTTCTAAAGTCGGTCGATATCCACGGATTGAGACCTTTTCCGGATATTTAAATTCCATTGAATCCACGAGAATATCCTTGGGAAGATCGACAAGAACCGGTCCGGGTCTTCCACTTCGAGCGATATAAAAAGCCTCCTTCAAGATACGGCTTAAGTCTTTAATATCTTTTGCGAGATAGTTATGTTTGGTGCAGGGGCGGGTGATCCCCACGATGTCGGCCTCCTGAAAAGAGTCGTTTCCAATCATGGAAGTGGGTATCTGACCGGTGAGGATGACGATGGGGATGGAGTCCATGCAGGCCGTGACGATCCCTGTCACGGTGTTGGTAGCACCCGGTCCGGAGGTGACCATTACCACTCCCACTTTTCCCGAGGCCCGGGCATATCCATCTGCTGCATGGACAGCGGCCTGTTCATGACGGACAAGAATCTGGCGGAATGGAGCATTGACCAGTTCGTCGAAGAGGGGAAGGACAGCTCCTCCCGGATAGTTAAAAAGGGTATCAACCCCTTCCTTCTTCAGGCATTCAACGATGATCTGGGAACCGGTTTTTTTCATAAATCCTAAATATGGAATAATGGAATGATGGGTTAAAAGCTGGAATAGTGGAATAATGGAATTTTGGAATATTGGGTTTAAATCGCAAAGAAATTTTGTCCCTTCTTCTTTTTCCCATTATTCCATTGTTCCATCATTCCATTTGTTTCATCGGTATTTTATCAAGATTTTTTCCATCTCGTCTTTATAAGCCAATTTCTTCTTCTTTAGGATCTTTATCTCCACTTCATCCTGGGGGGTTAGAAAGGGTTTCTTCTCGAGTTCTTCGAGCTGTCTTGCGAGTTCGGTGTGTGCTTTTTTCGCCTTTGAAAAATCTTCGTTCTCACTCATCAACCTCTCGGCTAGCTCTTCCCCCCTGTTTCCCATTTCTACCTCCGCAAAGAATTGAAATCTCAGCTGGTTTTATTAAAAATATTAGTACATTTTTTTGTGGTTGTCAATTTGAGTGCCTTTCCTGCCACTTGACTTCAGCTTCGGAGGGCCGGACGTAGATGGGGGTGAATGTGGAAAGGTCTAAATATTCTCCCCTGATGAGAAGTTCGAGACCCAGTCGGGCCACGGTTGATCCATGGGGGAGATGGATTGGAGCAGGAGGGAAGAGAGATAGGGAGGGGAGAGATTTTTTAATGTAGTCTCCATAGGTTTTCACTCCATCACCGACGAAGATCGTCCTCTCGTCTATCTTTTTAATGAGATCTTCTGGTCTCATGGTCTGATATGGAGATAGTCTCTTGAGGAGTTTTCCTTCCTCGTAGCGATAAAAGGCGGTATAGACCTCCTTTTTTCTGGCATCGAGAATCGGACAGATGAGGTGAGGAGTTGGAGAAATCTGTGAGCCCAGTACATCGAGTGTGGATATCCCTGCCACGGGTTTTCGGGTGGCAAAGGCAAGACCTTTTATGGCGCTCACTCCGATTCTCAACCCGGTAAAGGAGCCCGGGCCGAGAGAGATGGCCCATCCATCCAGATCCTCCATTGGGCAGCGAGCTTCTCTGAGGACGAATTCGATGGCTCCGAGGAGCCTTTCGGAATGGGTCACTGAAATGTTGAGAAGGTATTCGGAGACGACCTGTTCGTCAATGACCAATCCAACACTTCCGCAGGATGTAGAGGTATCGATCCCGAGAACTTTCATATATTAATCAGTCCATAATTGAGAAGACA
>JASEIE010000208.1 GCA_030024065.1 Thermodesulfobacteriota bacterium | reverse complement strand
AGGCCTGATCCTCCGCAGATGGAAAGTGAACCTTCAGGGTCAGGTCAATGATCTTCCCCGGAGTCTCTCTCCGCCAGTCCTCTATAGAGGCTTCCATAGAGGGACACTTCCCTAATTTAAATCGCAATATCCCAAGCCCATTTCCTTTTTCTCCACCAATTTAACGTACTTGACCAGAAATTTTGTTTGTGGTAAAAAGGAATTGAAAACTCCATTCTGAGTCGCATTATGGAAATAATCGATCGATTTTTTCAGCCTCCGAAATCAAGTTTTTTCCTCTTCGGCCCTCGCGGTACAGGCAAATCTACGTTTGTGCACCAATATTTCAAGAATGCTATTTACATTGACCTGCTCGACCCAGAGCGAATTCGCTTCTTTTCCGCTATGCCAGAACGCCTCAGGGAAATAGTGGATGCAAATCCAAAGTCAGGCTGTCTTGTTATTGATGAGATTCAAAGAGTTCCAGATCTGCTGATGGTGGTTCACAGTTTGATAGAGGCGAAGAAAGGGTGGAAGTTTGTATTGACGGGATCCAGTGCACGCAAACTCAAACGTGCAGGTGTGGATTTACTCGGAGGACGGGCGCTTTTACATACCATGCATCCCTTCATGGCGGCAGAGCTTGGTAAACAGTTTGACTTTAATCAGGCCCTTCATTATGGACTCTTACCTATGGTCGTAGCCTCTGAAAGTCCCGCCGAACTCCTACGTTCCTATGCCGCCCTTTATCTTCGGGAAGAAGTCCAGATGGAGGGACTGGTGAGAAACATCGGTAATTTCTCCCGGTTTCTGGAGTCTATCAGTTTTTCCAACTCCTCAGTCTTGAACATCAGTAATATAGCTCGGGAGTGTGAGGTAGAACGTAAGGTCGTGGAAGGTTATGTGGGGATCCTTGAAGATATACTCTTGGCCTGGCGTCTGCCGATTTTTACCAAAAGGGCAAAACGAAAGTTATCTGTGCATCCAAAGTTTTATCTATTCGACACGGGCGTTTTCAGATCTCTGAGGCCACAAGGGCCTCTGGATCGGCCTGAGGAAATCGAAGGTCAAGCGCTTGAAGGATTGGTGGCTCAGCATCTAAGGGCATGGGTAGCCTATTCCCGTTTGAAGAATGAACTGTTCTTCTGGCGAACGAGATCCGGTGTAGAGGTGGATTTTGTTGTCTATGGGCCGGAGGGTCTGTGGGCAATAGAGGTTAAAAATTCACAAAAGATACGGCCTGATGATCTGCGGGGGCTTCGGTCATTTAAAGAGGAATACCCGCGAAGCAAGATATTTCTGCTCTATCGCGGAAAAGATCGATTTGTGAGGGAAGGGATTCTGTGTGTTCCCTGTCAAAACTTCTTTAAAGATCTCCGTCCTGATCTCACATTAGATGAAATATTCAGCTAATCAAACCATGATGTAAACGAATTCATTTGTCCAGGCTAAGTTTTGAGGTGTGAATCTAATTTCACATTTTTTGCTGCCTTTTGCTCGTCAGCCATGGCTCCAGCAGGATCTTCAATAATTCTCTTTAATAATTTATTCATCCCCCAAAATCTTACAAATAGGCAGAAAAATGCCCTCGACAGGGCCAACTTTTTTATGGATGACACCGGAGCTCTTCGATCTGCTAAATGCATGTTTGCAAGCCTGCCCCCCCCGACCTGCGCCCTGAAGGTAGAGGGTAATAAGTGTTAATTTTCAACTACGTCCCCGCGTCCTTCGACGTCCCCGCGTCCTTCGATGTTGGATTGGCCTCCCGGACTTTCTTTATGGCCTCCTGTGCAGATAGGCCTTTGTGAATCCAATAGGCTGCTGCCACCGTTCCTGTGCGACCTGAGCCGCCCTGGCAATGTACCAGCACCTTTCCATCCTTAGAAGCTTTGTTTATGATTTTCATAAATTCTTTGAACTTAGCCAGGGTAGGAGCAGTGCCGTCCTTCATTGGAATCGAGTATCTCTTAAACCCTATGGCCTTGATTCTTTTGACGTCATACCAGAGAGGTTGATGTTTTTCATTGAGAAGTGAGATTATGGTCCTGAAGCCTTCTTGGTAGAGTTTCTCAAGCTGGACGGTTGTCGGGTTGCAGCTTCCGAGGATAAAAGGGTTATCTATCCACCACGGGCCCATAAAGGTTTACTCCCATTTCAGACGGATACTTTTTGAGAACCTTTCGCACTTATTATATTGTTCTGTTGTCTTCGCAGAGACACCGGAAAAAACCTTCACTTTCCTCGGACATCCTCCTCGCTAGTGTAACCCAAGGGCCTTGTTTGCAGCCGTTACTGGGTCTGTGTAAAAAACTGGGTCTACCTTTTCTATAGTGTCAGCGGGAACCTCAAGAAAATGACGGCGGTTTTCAGTGGGAAGCAGCACTCGTCTTGCACCATTTTCCATAGCGAGCTGTAGAGGTTCAATGAGAGATCTGCAACCCTTAACATTGCCTTGAACGGTCATATCACCCAGAATTATTAAAGCAGGTATTATTTGTTTATTCAAAGCTGCAGAATATATGGCGACAAATACTGCAACACTTGCCTCGCACCCTTCATGGTTGCTGAGCAAATCGACCCCCTGGAAATGAAAATCCTGAGTATTAAAAATATCAGAAATTCCCAATTGTTCTTTTCGGGAACTCAAATAAGACCATGCGGTCTGAACCGATTGTCGAAGGGCCGCATCTATCGCCCCAGATATCTTGATTTTTCCGGTGCCTTGAGATGTTGCAACTTCAAGTCTATAAAATGCGACTTTCCCACCACTACCTACTGAAGCTGCATATACAGACCCTGGGGGTAAAGGGTCGGGTGAAATCAAATGACTTCCACCTATCTCAGGAACCGCAACAAACTTTTCTGTTTCTGTAGTTTCATCAATGTAGGAAAAACTTGTTTTATAGTATTCGTAGGCCCCTAATTTCTTAAGCTGTTCCTTCACTCGCCTTCGCCCCTCAAGTGCGATTTCTAAATAGGATTCAAGATCATTTCGATCGACATTTCCAGATGGATTCATTAGTTTGATGAAACCAGAAACTGTTTTCCTGACCGCTTTGACATCCCTGGTATTTAGGTGCGAACCTAATCGGAAGAATCGATCCACAATTTCAGTAAAGTTCTGCTTTCGGATCTCTTTGAATGCTTCTGCAAGATAATCAACGACAAAGCCGTAATGGCTTGTGAGAAAACGATTTTCCATCTTAGGCATTTCCCAACCAGGAAGATAAAAATGAAGCCTGTCAAGGAATGCCATGTCATTTCTAACATGAGATGGCATCGGAGCGAATAAATGGGAAGTCTTCACAAGCACATCAACAGGTTGATTCGTATTTCCAAAGAGCGCAAGAGAAGCTCTTCCTTGTAAGTTTTCCCGCCCTCTTGCAAACATCCCAGATTCACAATATGTCTTCAAAGTTGTCATAACTTCTTTGGGCATTTTCTCCAAATCAGCGACTTCATCAAAGGCAACAACATCCCATGTTCCCACAAGTCCAATTTCGTGGGTTCGCATATTGTAGAAAAGATTTGCAACGGTTGTCGGTCCAGTGAGAAGAATTGAATAAGGGCTGATCTCTTGAAACACAAAAGATTTGCCTGTACCACGAGGACCTAATTCAACCAGGTTAAAGTTAGTTTCTACGAAGGGCAGCAGACGTGAGATGAAAAGTAATTTTTCCCTTTTGTCAAACATGGATGGTTCAATCCCTATCGATCTTACAAGAAGATCTAGCCATTCATCCGTTGTGAATTGCTCCCGCGCTTTACAATATTCGTCCAATTTGAAGGTAGCGATCTGGATTGGATGAACGTTCTGGACAATGAAAGGACTCTTTACTCGACCTTTTTTCTCTTCATCATATGAGTAAATCAAATCTACCTGAGCCCAAAGCCCTCCTTGAAGGAGTCGGTCATATTCCCTAACAAAATGGTCCGGGATGTGAATGTATTGATGGCTGAAATTGAGAAGCTCTGCCCAGTATTTATCTTCGCTTGGTGTAAGTCTAACTCTTATCTTATCAATGATGGTATGACTTCCGAGTTCCTTGACTTTTGATTGAGCCTTTGTGCTTTCTTCTGGCCGTACGAATCTTTCTGCAATTATTTCATTGACATGATCAAGACCCTCTTCAATGACTTCAGGCTCAGTAGATGAACAATACCGGCTGAGTAAATATTCGAGGACAAAAACAGGAAGATATGCCCCTGCCTTCACTCGGCGAACCAGCTCTTTTTTAACGAATCTCCCCGGAAAGACGGCGGCGACCTTCTGATCCAGAGCATCAAGAAGTTCAATACCTGGTCTTCTACCCGCATTATTCTTTTGCTCATTCATTTCACTCTACCTCTATACGAATTTCAGATCTATCCAATAGTTCCCCTGTATCTGTGTCCTTTAACTCAAGGCTTAACATATCACCGTAGCTAAAGACGGTCCCAGGTTTAATTCGAAGCCTGACCTTTAAAGTTTCACTTTCTTGATTCACAACCATATCAGGACCAGATTGACGGAAAATTTCTCTTCCGTCTTTGGGAAGCACCCCCACAATTTCCACGAATCTCGGAGCCCCAAAGAAAACACCTTCGACAGGAATTGCCCGCAACAATTCAACATCAAAAATTAGATTACGTATTGCTTCTGGAGCACTAAGTTTCGCTCCGTACTTAGGCTGTACCTTTGCGAAGACTAAATGTAAGTGCGGAACAATAAATTCCTGAAGAGAAAGGCCCCCATGGAAGAACTGTTTCCCACCTCTTGTCCTGAAAATTCCAATTCCCCTTGGAACGCAGAATTGCAAACCATCAGAATTTGGGAGTTCGAAAACTTTCCCAAGTTCTTTGGGCAAGTTTTGCCCCACGAGGCATCGGTGGCCTTTGTAGAAGACTTCCAATTCTTTTGGAATGGTAACCTTATCTGCGTCTGCAATGTCATCAAGAATAACAAAACCGTGGTCAGAAACTAAATGAATTTCTTCAATACCCATTGATCCCAATCGTCTAATTGCACGGATAAGACCTTCCAGGTATTGGCCAAAATAATCGAGAGATAAGTTCAGAACTCCGCTATCATGGCCCAATCCGTCCATTTCTCGTGTAAATACGATAATAGGATTTCCATCCCCAATGATTAACTCAGATGGTTTCAGTATCTCCTCGAGATTAAAGAAGGCAACCTTGGAATGCCTTTTCCCCAATATGCTCTTTCTTTCTTCTACTGAGTTGAGATTGCCCGATTCTCCCTTCCTAATACTTCTTATATTCCAATCCCCTTCGGAAATAGCACTAATGTCAATTTCATCCCCTGAAATAATCGATGCCATTCCAATAGGGGTTAGAGTTGGAACTGATGCAATCAAAGGAAAACATTTGATTTGCGCATCTCTGACTGCCTTCTCCAGACGTTCTTTCAAGTCACAAGCGAACTCGAAACGTAACGCATCGACAAGGAATACAGCCCTTTTCTTTCTTGATGGGCTTACATTTTCTGCCCAAAATGAGCATTGTTTTTTTACCCCTTCTATCGTCAGCGCTCCTTGGTTCTCTATCGTGTTTAAAAATTTTTCATTAAGCCTATCCTGAAAATCCCTATAAACGTTAGCAATATGCAGAGATAGTTTGCTGAGTCTATCTTCACCATCGTATTTAGCACGATAGGCTCTGTAGTTCCTGTCAATTTCCCACCATTCTTCTGCGTACTTTCGTATTAACCCACTCAAGGAATCTATCTCTTCCAGCTCCACCGTGCAATGGTCTATTATTGTAACAATTTTATGTGATAACCGAAGTGCCTTCCATGCAACGATGTCTCTTTCTTTGTCTCCTTCTCGAGACCAGAAATTTTCTGCCATTTGATCAATATTCTTAACTTCCGCTGACAGTACACTGCGCAGATCGTCGAGAGTCTTTATATTGTTGATTTTGGCTAATATGTTTTTCTCTAATGCTTTTTCTACCGATAGAGAAGATTCACAAGTAGGACAATCTGATAGTCCAGAAGCCCAAGGGGAGAGGTCATATTTTTTTTCAATCTCATTGGAGAGCTTTTTAAAATCCTCCTTGTAAGTTTCATTTCGCAACCAGTTCTTGATAAATGAGAGACACTCACCTTCATATTTGTCATCTGCCCACTTAATATCAAACTTTGGAAATGAAGCAGGCCGCCCTGCACCAACTCTGACTTCGGTTAAGATAAGATAAACAGTGAATTGGCAAGCCCATTCAATCGGATTAAGTTTTCTCGAATCAGGCCCACCAAATTTTTCTTGCACATAATCGCAAAAAATCTCGTGTCTTTCCGTCTCTTTCAGTTGTTTAAATGTATTTTCAGGACTTGCGAATATTTGTCGAACCGTTTCATCGTCACAAATCATACTTCTCAGCTTTGTAGGTGTGTTGTTTTCTTTCCAGAATCCGAGGTTTTTCGTAGGATAATACTGAATAGCTATAGGCAGTATCTTCTCCAATTCAGGTTCATGCTCTCGTTCGAACTCAATACCCCATCTCCTGAAGCAATAAAGTATCGTTTCCTCAAAAACCTTCCCTGAGAATTCATACTCTTTCAGAACAGTTAAAGCATCACGGGTCAATCCTGGTAGATAGAGAACAAACTTGGGTCTGTCACCTTTCGCCCAAGTAAGCTCAACATCTGCCTTCACCTCAAGCTGGCTTCCTCGGTATTCAATCAATTTAAAATCTTTTTTCAGGTGCTCAATGACCCCCTCCCATTGTGCTGGGTGGTCTAACCACAAGATAAGCTCGGGATCAAGCGATTGAAAGTATTCGTTAAATTCTGCTCGCAGTTCTTGGATAATCATTTAACACCCTCGGAGAACGGCTCAATATGAAGGGCATCTAAGAATGCATTAACACGTTCAAAGGCGTCCCTTCTCACTCTTTCTTTCTCCTCTTCGTCATCTATTTCCTCAAAATTCGTAACCCAAACAGGCCCCGGTGATTCGACGTCCTTAAATCTTGTTCTTATCTTGCTAAGGCCTTCTCGTACCAGTTTATTGGATTTAAAGGGCTGAAAGACACTAACCAATTTCTGAACACCTCCTGGATAATATAAAATCGCAAAGTAAATGTCGTAGGCATCTTTTCCTTTATATCGATCCCAAAGCGCCATTCCCTTCATAACGAGAAATGGAACAATCTCCGCAATTCTTATGGTCACTTCATTTTTTGCGCCATCAGGCATCCTTGAAAACAATGTCACAGAGAAATTCTGATCAAATGC
>JASEIE010000207.1 GCA_030024065.1 Thermodesulfobacteriota bacterium | reverse complement strand
CAAAAAATGACGAGGTCAAGGCAGACCTTGTGGCAGGCGTCCCTGATTCTGGTGTAGGTCATGCCATTGGATATGCAATGCAATCTGGATTTCCCTACCGAAGGCCACTGGTCAAATATACGCCCGGATATGGAAGGAGCTACACTCCCCCTTCCCAGGAAATGCGAGATCTCGTGGCCACGATGAAACTCATCCCTATCAAGGAGGTGATCAGCGGAAATCGAATCATCCTCTGTGAAGACTCCATCGTCAGGGGAACCCAACTAAAAAACTATACCATCAAGAAGCTATGGGAATGCGGAGCCAAGGGGGTCCATATCCGGCCCGCCTGCCCTCCGCTAATGTTCCCATGTCGATTCGCCCTTTCCACCCGCTCCGTTGACGAGCTGGCAGCCCGAAAAGCCATAAAGGCTCTTGAGGGAAGAGATATTGGAGAGGTGAGAGAATACATCGATCATCGATCGAAAAAATATCAGAAGATGGTTGCTTGGATTGGCAAAGAATTGGGAGTCACCACACTTAAGTATCAAAAGATTGAGGATATGGTTGAGGCGATCGGCCTTCCCCGTGAAAAACTTTGTCTCTACTGTTGGATTGGAGACTACGACACCCCTCTCCCCCATGGGGAGAGGGCAGGGTGAGGGGGTAATTCGGATTGCGCCTGCCTGCCGCAGGCAGGGATTTCGGAATTTAATTCCGCATTCCGCATTCTGCATTCCGCAATTGTTTTATTTAGAGAACCTCACGACATCGCCCACCCGGACCCCGTTTCGAGAAAACCATCCTTTATTCATCTCCAGGGCATAGAGGACCGGTTGGGGAGGCGAATGGGAGGTGAGGGTCAGGGGTTTCATATCCGTGATCTTTACAATTCGGCCCTCCCTGTCAATAAAGGCAATGCTCAGGGGAATCAGGGTATCCTTCATCCAGAATCCATGATAACCCTCCGATTCGAAGATGAAGAACATCCCTTCGTCCTTCCCCAGTTCCTTTCTGCCCATCAGCCCCATCGCCCTCTCATCCGGAGTCTTTGCGACCTCAACCCAAATCTCTTTCTCTTTGATGTAAAGGGGAATCTTTGGAAGGCTCTGCGAATGGGCAATG
Organism: Thermodesulfobacteriota bacterium; assembly: GCA_030024065.1. The sequence continues at coordinate 6,123 of JASEIE010000207.1, read as the reverse complement.
GAGAACGAGAGGAGGAGAAGGGATAAAAGGATCGCCTTAATCCTTCGGGCCGGAGACAACCTTCTCTTTTTCATCCCTCTCCCTCTTTTCGATCTGATCGGCGAGGTTCCGAATCTCATCCTTAATCTTGCTCGTATTCCACTGGATGAATAAGACCCAGAGTGGAAGGAGAAGCCAGATGATCAGGAGGATTCCTAAAAAAATGAGTATCGCAATGCCAATTCCCATGGGAAGTTCCTTAAAGATCTGCTCCATATACCATTCCATCCCCATCCGGGCCTCCTTCAATAAATTTACCACAATGATAAATCGCAAGGCGCATGGCGCAAAGCGGAAAAGGTTTTAACGCTCTGCTCTATGCGCTATGCTGTGGTTATCGAGGTTGCTCTCCTCCCAAGCCTTTTCTCAGTTTTTCGTTCACCTTTAATATCTGATCCGCATCTGAACCGCTCAGTTCCCAGGTATAATTATCTTTTCCATCCCTCTTCAGTCTGATCTTCACCTCGGGGGCAAGGGGCGTTTCCTTTTCCACCTTCTCTTTTTCCACAGTGGCCTTCGGAATCGGTAAAACCTCGTGTTTCCCCTGTGTCGAAGGGGCCTTACTCTCGCAGGCCATGATGAAGAATAATAAGATACAGAGCGCTAATATCTGCTTCATGGGTGTCTCCTCATGGCGAAATGGATTACTCCGTTCTTATGAGCTGACGGCATTCCTTTAAGAAATCATCTTTTGAACGTTCGTCCTGTGGATAGGAGTAAGTCTTGAACTGGACCTCTGAACCTCTGGGTATATAGTTTCCCTGGGTCAACTTCATCTGAACCCTTTCACCGATGTCTCTCGCCAATTTATCATCGATGAATGAGAAGATATAAACCATTTTATTCTGAAAAGGGATGATCGTATCGACGGAACGAACCATCTTCTGGAGGGCATATTTTACGCCTCCCCAGGAGTCATGGCTGAGCGCTACTTCCCGTTTCATCTTCGGGTCCCAGAACTTCACGCGGACCATGGAAAAAGGAAGCCCATCCTTTTCACCCTCCTCAAGCATCGGGTGGATGAGGAGATTGAAGATGGTATTGACTCCCAAGAGCGGCAGAGTGAAGATGAAAGAAGTGCCGCTTCCCAATCTGCTCTCTGCATGAATGGAACCCTGATGTCCTTCGATGATCTCTTTGGTGATGGCAAGTCCCAGACCTGTCCCCATGGAGATCCCTTTACTCTGTCCCTGATAGAAACGGTCAAATACTCTGGATAAATCCTCTGATGGGACCCCGATTCCTGTGTCGCTCACCACCACTTTCAAATAATCCCTTTTCTCGGTGAGCCCTTTTGTATCGATGGTGATCTTTCCTCCGGAGGGGGTGAATTTAATCCCGTTGTTGATAAGGTTGATGAAAACCTCCACCAGTCGATTTCGGTCGATCAGGACCATAGGCAAATCCGTATCGAGTCGGTTTTCCAGGACAATCCTCTTCTCCTCTAACTGCTGGGATAAGGTCATCGAAGCATCCTCAACGACCTCGATCAGACGGACGGCTTCAAACTTCAGTTGCAGGCCTTTCCCGGATTCGATTCTTGAAAAGTCGAGGAGCGTGTCGATGAGGTTCGTCAGTCGCAGGATATTCTTGTGGGCAATGCCAAGATATTCCCTCTGATCCTCTGTCAGGGTTCCTCCATGCCCTTCCAGTATGAGGGAGATAAATTCCTTGATGACAGTCAGGGGGGTCCGGAGCTCATGCGAAACGCTGGAGATAAAAATGGACTTCAGGTTGTCGAGCCTTTTGAGTTCTTCGTTCACCCTTTCCAGTTCAACCGAGTTCTGCATCAGGTCCCGGACGAGTCTCTTCTCACGGACAACCCGGTTCACCTTTGCCCTCATCTCGTCGAAAGAGAACGGCTTGGGGAGGTAATCCGTTGCTCCAGCAGAGACCACATCGGTGAATGTATAGGAAGCCCCATGGCCGGTCATGACAATGATATGGATATCGGGGAATTCAACCCGGACGATCTCCATTAACTCGAATCCATCCATCTCGGGCATCTTAATATCCGTCACTAAAATGGTGAAGGGTTCCTTCCTCAGATGTTCCAGGGCCTCCTTCCCATTTTTAGCTGTGACCACCTCATAACCGATATGGCTCACAAACTTGGAAACCGTATCCAGGATGGCTTCCTCATCATCCACCACTAAAATCTTTTCTTTATCCACAGGAGTGGTCCTTTTCTAATTTATTTTTTATTAAAACCAACTTCCTAATCACCCTTCCTGCCTACCGCAGGCAGGCAATAAAGGGGGGGGAGATTTACCCCGTTAGAAATAATGCCCCGCTGCTCCCTCCGGGCCAGAGGCCCTCCCTCCGGGGCAGAAGCCCCTCTTGGGTGGAGCCTGGGCCGGCGGCTGCAGCGGGGTTACATTTCAGAATAATTCCGGCGGGTCTCCGACCCAGAGCGGTCTCTGACCCGGAGGGGTTTAATGCCCCGCTGGAATTTCTAACGGGGTTTACGAGAAGGATAATCCTTTTGCCGAACAATTTCAATTAAATTATCTTCCTCATCTCCCTTCCGCCTCCCATTTCCAGGTGGAGAAAAAGTTCCAGAATCGTTCAGAGGTTCCCGGAGGAAGATTGAGAAACTGAATCCCGGGCGGAATGGCATCCTCCGGGAGGTGCGGGTTCATCTCTTTGATCTCTTTGTAATAAAATCCAATAGCCCTCGCTACCTCCATCATGGGAAGGGATTGTTTCAGTTCTATCTGTACCCTATCTGTCTGAAGTGGGTCATAGAATTCCCTCTCATCCAGATTGAAGCCATATCTCTTTGGATCGGAGAGGATGATCTTCGCCACCGCAATCTTATAGACATATCTTCTTGTCTCCATCGAAAGATCGAGGTAGAAATAGCTCTTCGTCTTCTGGAATTCGATCTCTCTTCTAATCCGATTCTCCCCTGTGTTATAGGCGGCCATTGCCAGTGTCCAACTTCCGAATTCATCATAGAGGTTTTTCAGATAGGTTAATGCGCCTTCCGTTGCCTTAAAAAAATCGAAACGCTCATCGATGGCTTTGTTTCTCCTCATCCCGTACTTTTCGCCCGTGGAGGGAATAAACTGCCAGATCCCTGCCGCTCCGGAGGAGGAGACCGCATGCGGTCTCAGGCTGCTTTCCGTAATCGCGATGTACTTCAGATCATCGGGAAGGCTCCTCTCCTTCAATCTCTTCTCAATATAGGGAAAGTACCTCCGTGCCCGCTTCATCCATAAGAGGACCTGGGCCTCGCTGTCCAGGGTCACGATGAATTCCCGATCCAGATTTTCCCAGACATTCCTATCTTCCAATGGAATCCTCTCTCCGCAAAGAGAAATCTCTTTAGGAAGTTTAAAGGTGTGAAGAGGAGGTCGAACCTGTGTCGCCTTCAGGCGTTCCTCCATCGCAGCTATCTCTGCTTGGAGTTTGGTAATGGAATCCTCCAGGGCTCTTATCTTTTCGGTTAAGGGATCCACTCCTTCTGAGGATTTCACCTGAACAATCACTCTCTCCGGTCCCCTTTCAAGGTCCCTCTCATGAGGCCGGGTTGTTGCACAACCGATGAGAAGAAAAAAGAAGATGAAAATGAAGCGAATGGCTCGGGTCATCATCGATCTCATAATATTTGTAGAGGAATTCGGGCAATAGTATGTTTAAAAATAGCATAATCTTCCTGAAAGATTCAAGCGCTGATCTTTCTTCATTTTGAAGCAATGAGGTGTTATAATTTGATAAATGAAAAATTATTCCCCTTGGATATTTCTTATTCTTTTCGGGAGTTTTCTCCTGACCGGCTGCCTGAAGAGAGTCCCTCCCTCCTGGGTCTTGAAAATCTCAACAACCATTCCCCCTCCGGGAGCAGAGGAAATTATTAAACTTCCTGAAGGAGAAAAAATATCTTTTCAACAACTTTCGGGCCATCTTCATGGGGCACAGGTGATCTTTCTTGGAGAATCCCATGATCAAATCGAGCACCACCAGATTCAGGTGAGGTTTCTGAAAGATCTTGTGACCAAGGGAAAAGATGTGGCCATCGCGATGGAGATGTTTGAAAGGTCGCAACAGCCTATCCTGGACATGTGGAGCAAAGGACTCTTAACCGAAGAAGAATTTCTTAAGGAGGTTCAGTGGGATACGACCTGGAGCATGGATTATCAACTCTACAAGGGCATCCTCGATGAGGCAAAAAGTCATCACCTCAAAGTGGTTGCCCTCAATGTCCAAAGGGATTTGGTAAGAAAGGTGGCCCAGAATGGGATCGAAAAACTTCCTCCAGAGGATAAAGCAAAACTTCCAGAGATCGGCCTGATAGACAAAGAACATCTTGCCTATATCAAATCCATCTATAAGGGTCATCATGGTGGTTCTGCGGAACATTTTAGACATTTTTATCAAGCTCAATGTCTATGGGATGAAGGGATGGCCGAAACGCTTTCGCAATTTCTCAAATCTCCCGAGGGCACTGGAAAGACGGTAGTGGTCATTGCTGGTAGTGGTCATATTGTTTTCGATTTTGGGATTCCAAAACTATTTTATCGAAGAACTCCCCTCCCCTATCAAACCGTCGTTTTAAAAACCTGGAAGAAAAACCTCGATGAGGATCTCTCCTTTTCAGAGACTTCAGAACCTTTAGCCGATTTCCTCTGGATCACCACACCGAATCCTCCTGAGAAAAAAAGACCCAGAATCGGTATGGTGTTAAAAGAGAAAGAGGACCCGCAGGGAGTTTGGATTGAGCAGGTGGTCCCCCAGAGCCCTGCAGAAGAGGCTGGCCTTCTTCCAGGAGATCAATTTATTTCAATCGACGAAAAAGAGATTATGAAGCTAAAAGATGTTCGCGATGCCGTTGTCCAAAAAGGCTGGGGAAAGGATATCACGCTCACTATTCTTCGCGAAGGGTTGAAAAAAGAGGTTACGTTAACATTCCCTTCTTTTTAAAAATAGGGACACTTCCCTAATTTTCAATAATATGGGAAGTGTCCCTATTTTTGTGGCCAGTGGGATTTGACACCGATCTTTGCTCTCACCTCATCCATGACTTCTGTGACAATCTGTCTGCAACGTGCGGCTCCAGATTTTAAAACATCAACAATATATCCCGGTTTTCCGTTAAACTCTTTAACCCGTGTCTGGATGGGTTCTAATTCTTCCTTCATATTCTTAAAGAGGATCTCTTTGCACTCAATACATCCAATCCCTGCTGTTCGACAGTTATGTTCGACGAATGGAATTTGATCTGGTTTTGAAAAGGCCTGGTGCATGGTAAAAATATTGCAATGTTCCGGATGCCCGGGGTCGCTCCGTCGCTGCCGATGTTCACAGGTGGCTGCTGTTCTCAATTTCTCCCATATTATTTCCGGAGGCTCAAGCAGCCCAATGGCGTTATTCATCGATTTGGACATCTTTGCCTGTCCATCTGTTCCCATAATCCTGGGAGCTGTTGAAAGGAGAACCTGAGGTTCAGGAAAGGTCTCACCATAACGGGCATTGAATTTTCTGGCAATCTCCCTCGAGAGCTCCACATGCTGGGTTTGGTCTTCTCCAACCGGGACATAACCTGCTTTATAGATCAAAATATCCGCAGCCTGAAGGACAGGATAGCCCAGAAGCCCCATATTGATATTCTGCCGATGCTGTTTCGACTTCTCTTTGAACTGGGTCATTCTCTCCAACTCACCAATAGGGGTGACGCTGTTAAAAATCCATGCCAGTTCGGTATGCTCGGGCACATGGGACTGAACGAAAACGACGCATTTATCCGGAGTCAATCCACAGGCCGCGAGGATGGTGGCTGTATCAAGAATCCTCTGTTGCATCAATTCCACCTCATATTCGATGGTAATGGCATGATAATCCACCACGCAGTAAATACATTCATATCGTTCCACCAACTGTGTCCAGTTCCGGATAGCGCCCACATAATTTCCAATATGAATTTCACCCGAGGGCTGAATCCCGCTGAAGATCCGATCCATGGTTTACTCCTTCCATTAACTCTTATTTGAATTGAGCGATTCTTAAGGCTATTTTTAAAGATAAAGCCTTCTGGATTCCCGTTCCCCGATTGATACCTTCGAGGACAAGTTTCACGGGAAT
>JASEIE010000206.1 GCA_030024065.1 Thermodesulfobacteriota bacterium | reverse complement strand
TCTATATAAAGAGTTGATGTTTATAGAAACTCATCACAAAAATCCGTCAAGAGCCCAATTTAGATCCTTCGGCAGGACTTTTTCCCAGCACATCCTTCCAGCCCTCCTCGTAAGCAACCTTTAGGAATTTTTCCTTTTCTGCTTGAGGCAGGTCAATAACCTGGATCCCTCCATTGGGATTCAAGAAGGCGATCCCTTTGGATCTAAGGTTAAACACGGCTCACCCTTTGCCTCAACTTATCCCACTCTTCTTCTGCCTGTTTTTGAATCTCTCTGATCTCTTCCTTCGTAAGATGCTTAAATCTTCCCTGTCTGAGTAGATATTCTTCAACCCGAAGTCGCCGCGGCTCATGGTTGATCGTCCACCGAACTCCATCCTCCACCTCGTAGAGGGGAAAGACATTCGTTTCCACCGCGAGAATAGACAATTCAGGGGAAATGTCCGACGGTGTCCGCCAGCCTGTTGGGCAAGGGACAAGCATATGGATAAATTTCGTCCCCCGGATCCCCTTAGCTTTAATGATCTTTTGTTGAAGGTCTTTTGGAAAACCGATGGTGGCTGTTGCCGAGTAAGGATTATAATGGGCGGCCATGATCTCCATGATATTCTTTTTTCGCCGCGGGTTTCCTTTCGGTGTCGTTCCTGTCCAGGCAAAAGAGGGAGTGGATGAGCTCACCTGAATCCCGGTATTCATATAGCCTTCGTTGTCCAGACAAACGTAGATAATATCATCATTATTTTTGGCCACTCCGGAAAGAGCCTGAAGCCCGATATCAAACGTCCCCCCATCCCCTGCAAAGGCCAATACCTGGATATCATTCTTGCCCTGGATTTTCAAGGCATTTGAGATCCCAGCAGCGGTCGGTGCCGCAATTTCGAAAGCAGAATGAAAGGTCGGGACACCATAGGAGGTGTTAGGATACACCCCTCCTATTGCTCCTTCGCAGGATGGAACAATCACAGCAATAGTTCGTCGGCCCATCGCCTGAAGGACCAGTTTCATCGCGACCGCCAGTCCACAACCAGCACAGGCCGCATGGCCGGGTCGAAGTAAGTTGGGTTGTTGTTCAGGTAAGTCCATATCCATTCGCCCCACTATTGACCGAATAAGGTCTGAAATTCCAAATCCCAAATCACAAATCCCAAACAAATTCAAAGCACCAATTCCAAATGACCAAAACAACCCCTCTCCTCATTCCTCTCCCCTCAGGGGAGAGGGGGGTGAGGGGGTTTCGAATTTCGTACATTGGAACTTATTTGGTATTTGGTGCTTGGTATTTGGTGCTTAATCACCTATCCCCCCATGATCCAGATCGATTCATCGACTGGTCCCGTTCGATTGATCGCATCGAAAGCGATCCCTTGGATCACCTCAGGATCTACATCCGTCCCCCCGATCCCGGCAATATAGCTGAAGGTCATAGGATGATCCGGAGAATGAACCAGAGCCGCCCTTAATTCCTGGCAGAATATCCCTCCGCCTCCCAAGGATATATTTCTATCAATGACGGCAATCTTTTTCTTTTTCCTGAGGGCATCTCGAATGGCTTCCCCTGGAAAAGGTCTGAAAAGGCGTATTTTTAATAACCCAACTCGATGGCCTTGCTCACGAAGGGCCTTGATGGTAACCCTGGCCGTACTGGTGATCGATCCAGCCGTCACAATCACAACCTCAGCATCTTCCAACATCATCGTCTCAATAATCCCATATCCCCTTCCAAACTCTTCTCTATATTCATCATCAACTCGGGCAGCAATTTCTTTGACCGAGTCCATGGAAATCTGAGCCATATGCTTATACTTACGGTATAATTCCGACGAAACCACAGGGACGAGAAATCCTGGTTTGTCAATATCGAACTGATGCGGTAGATGAATAGGGGGAAGGAACCGATCGACCTGTTCCTGTTCAGGAGTATCCACAGGCTCCATAAAATGGGAAACAAAAAAAGCCTCCAGGGAGATCATGGCAGGCAGGAATACTTGTTCTGCAATTCTATAGGCCTGAATCACACTATCCAGAGCTTCCTGGCCATTTTCGCAATAAAATTGAATCCACCCTGTATCTCTCTGGGAAAGGCTGTCCAACTGGTCAGCCCAGAACCCCCATGGCGCAGCTAATAACCGATTGACGTTGGCCATCACTACCGGAACCCGGCATCCTGCTGCGAAATGGAGCATCTCATGCATCAGGGCTAGGCCTTGAGATGATGTCGCTGTGAATGTCCTGACACCGGTTAAGGAAGCGGCAATGCAGGATGCCATGGCTGAGTGCTCGGATTCTGTCCGCATCATGATCCCCTTTAGTTCACCCGATGCCTCCCATTCGGAGAGTTTTTCGTAGATCGGTGTTTGGGGGGTGATCGGATAGGCAGCAATCAACGGAGTCCGACACAATCTGACAGCACGAGCCACTGCATGGTTGCCAGTCATAAATTCTTTCATGACAGTTCCTTCATGAGTACGACATACCTCGGACAGACCTTTGCACAGGTTCCACACCCTTTGCAATGATCGAGGTCAACGTTTTTTGTTCGGTGCAGAGGGTCCAGTGAAATCACCCCTTCAGGGCAAAAAAAATAACAATTGTAACAATAATTGCATGTTCCACAGGAAAAGCACCTCAAGGTGGAATTTCTGGCCTCATCGGAAGTTAAACCGGGATGAACCTCTGAAAAACCTTTCAATGCTTTATTGCGATCCAGTTTACGCATTTCGATCCTTTTGCTATGCTCAAAATAGAAGGGGTTGAGCATAGAATAGGAGATCACATCTTTTGGTTCCAACCCATTCCCTCCGTTCCTAAACGAAAGATAGGCTTCCATTGAGAGAGCGCCTTTATTTCCAACTCTAATCTTAGAAAAAACGTCGTCGCCAGACCATCCCCTCAGATACAGGTCGATAGAGATGGCAGCCTTTTTCCCTGAAGCGATTGCAGAGACGATGGTTCGAGGTTGATCAATGGCATCTCCACCTGCAAAGATTTTAGGATGAGGGGTGGTAAGGGAAGGACTCACATCGATCAGGCTATTTCGGCCAAGAGTTTCAGGTATCCATGAAAGATCTACCCCCTCCCCCACAGCCGTGATGAGTCCATCTCCTTCCAGTGTGCGGTATTTGCCTTGAACGGGGATGGCCTTGGGCCGATTGCCCTGATCTCGTCCCCTTAACCTCATCCGTTGAAATTTTACTCTGATCCTTCTGTTTTTAAGAAGGCTTATCTTTACAGGCTGGATCAGGAATTCAAATCGAACACCTTCTTCCTCTGCATCGTTAATTTCGTCCTCAATGGCAGGCATCTCTGCCCGGGTTCTGCGATAAGCGATGGTCGCCCTGGAACCGAGCCGCAATGCTGAGCGGGCAACATCCATCGCCGTATTGCCCCCGCCGATCACAATGATCTCTTTTCCCATTCTGATCTTATCCCCGGAATTGATTCGGTCTAAAATATCTCTTCCCCTCCAAATCTTTTTCAAATCCTCGGCTTCGATACCAATGGGTAAATTTAACCCAGCCCCAGGAGAGAGAAAAACAGCATCAAACCGGTCTAATTCCTCAAAAGAGACGTCCTTCCCCAATCTCACGCCTGTTTTAACATCAATAGAGAGTTGTAGTATTCTCTTAATCTCTTTTTTCAAAATAGATTTAGGAAGTCGATATTCGGGGATCCCCCAGCGCATGACTCCGCCTAATTCCTCTCTTGCCTCAAAAAGGGTCACCCCGTGGCCTAAAAGCCTGAGGAAATAGGCCGCTGATAGTCCTGCCGGACCGGATCCCACGACAGCCACTCGCTTTGAATCCGCACTGGATATGGGGTGAATATCAGGATGTTGGTTTGAGGTAACATCAAACACATATCGCTCCATCGCGTTGATGGATACGGCTTCATCATATTGATCTCGATGACAGTCATTTTCACACGGGTGAGAACAGACTCTTCCGCAAACACCGGGGAAAGGGCTTTCCTTCAATAGGGTCTCCAGGGCCTCTTCATATCTCTCCTCGCCTGCTAAATAGAGGAATTGCGGAATAGCGTTCCCGGCAGGACAATCCGCCTGACACGGAGCCGTCATGAACGCTGTTTCAGGTTTTTCAAAACCCCATTTCCCTGTCTCAATAACCTCGGAGCTACCGTAAGAGATGGGAATGACAAGCTCAGATGAATCATCATATTTCATTTCCATGTTCGTTTTATCCTTCTCTCTCAAACACCTTCGTCTGTTCGTAAGCCTCTTGGGCAGCCTTAATATTAAGCTCTATTTTTGCAGGCACCAATCTCCTCACCGTTTCGATTAATGTCTCCATCTTGACCAGATGGGTCAAACGAAGATAGGCCCCCAGCACGGCCATATTGAAGGTCCCTCCCAAACCCACATGTCTGGCAATCTCGCCGGCATCGATCAGACCTATTTTAAATCTTCTTAAATTCTTAAAAGAATCGATTTCTTTATTCGAGTTGATCAGGATCAATCCATTTGGCTTGAGCTCCTGAAATATCTCTTTCTCATCTGTCAAAGACAGGTCAAAAAGTATCATCTGATCCGGGTGTTTGATCTGACATTTCAAGAGAATGGGTTCATCATCAACGCGTAAAAATCCGACGACCGGAGCGCCACGGCGTTCCCCCCCAAAGACGGAAAAGCATTGAGGGTATTTCCCTTCGGAGAAAAAGGCCGTTCCTAAAATTTCCGAAGCGACGACCACTCCCTGCCCTCCACGGCCTTTAAACTTGATTTCAATCATGGTTGGTCCTTTGATGATATTTTCGGATAATGTTCTGTGATCACCATTTCTTAATAACCTTATTCCTTTCCTTTAGAACCCTCCTTGAAGGCATACCTTAAGACGTCCCTTTTCACCTGCTCCAGATGGGCCTTTATTGCCTTGTTGATCTCATCAAAATCGTCTTTCTCAATGGCCCTGAGTATTCCCTTATGGCCATTGATTGCCCTCAATACATTGTCAGCCGAATAAATGCTTTGAATTCTATATCTCAACATATGGCGCCTCAAGGTCTGTGCCAATTCAAGGAGACGCTTGCTTCCGCTCAGTTTTGAAATGGTCTCGTGAAACTGGGCATCCATTTCCACAAAGGCCCTCACATCTCCGCCGGAGACCTTTTCTTCCGAAATAGCGATGTTTTTTTTCAATTCTTGGATAAGCCTATCCCGGGCCTTCTCAATTGCCCAGCGGGTGGCAAGTTCTTCAACGACCCTCCTGATCTCGCAAATCTCCTCTACCTCCTCTTCGCTGATGGATTTCACAATATAACCCACCCTTGGGATCGATTCGATCAGTCCTTCCAGCTCCAGATTATGAAGCGCCTCTCTGACAGGCGTCCGTGATGTTCCTATCTCTTGTGCAATCTTCGTCTCGATCAGATGCTCATGAGGAGGAATCTCTCCACTCAAGAGTTTTTCACGAAGATAATCGTAAACCTTTCTTCTTATTGTCTTCGGATTCTTAATGACCAACCTTCTCATGAGGTGTACTGTACCCCAGTTTATTTTTATTTGTCAATACCTTTTTTATTTGACAACCGGTCAATATTACTCTATCATTTTTATATAATTAAATATCCGATTTTAGCCTAAAGGAGTCCATTAAATGGGCCAATATGTCAACTATGACGGAGAGAGAAGAGCTTTTTCCATTCCAAAGGGATGGAATTTGATCTCCAGCGAGGATAAACCTCCCGTCCCCGGAGTAAACGACCCGATTCAGGAGATCCGGCGAGCACTGGATCATTCCTTCGGATCTCCTAAGATTGAAGACCTGGCTCGGCCAGGGATGGAGGTTGTTCTTCTGTTCGACGATCTCCAGCGGCCAACACCCGTCCATCTTGCCCTGCCAGAGCTTATGAATCGCCTCAATCGGGCCGGCATTCCTGATAAAAGGATCAGGGGCGTCTGTGCCGTGGGAACGCATCCCATTCCTTCGCTGGAGCAACTTGAGACGAAGGTTGGGAAGGAGGTTTTTTCTCGGTTAACAGGCCGACTTCTTTCTCACGATCCCCACGCCTCTGACAATGTGATCATTGGAAAAACCCATCGGGGAACACTGGTCGAGGTAAACCGTTATGTTGCATTCGCCGATATTATCATCGGTGTGGGAGAATGCATGCCCCACCCTATTTCCGGATATGGAGGAGGATTCAAAATCATCATGCCCGGGGTTTGCTCCTACCGCTCCGTAGCAGACCATCACTTTACATGGATGCGCCATCGGAACAGCAGGGTGAACTTACTGGATGGAAACCACTTCTTTGAAGATATTTTGGACGCCGGCCGATTATCCAGGTTGGCTTTTAAACTCGACTTCATCATCAATGAAAAAAAGGAGGTCATCCGGGCCTTCGCAGGAGACCCTGTTGAGGAGCATAAGGCAGCCTCCAACTATGCGTCCTCCCTCTATCTGGTTCCTCTTTCGAAGCTAACTGATGTCACCATCACCTCGGCTTCTCCTTTGGAAATAGGGGTTCAATCGACAAAGGCCCTGGTCATGGCTGGTTTTTGTACACGGGCAGGGGGAGCGATCATCTGGGTGGCCCCGCAGAAAGAAGCAGGCCCGATTCTGCCTTTGATCAAAGAGATGGGGAGTTCTGAAAGTGCCGGTGATTTCCATCGAAGGTTGATCGAAGGAAGTGTTCCGGACCACCTCCGATCCTTTGGCATTTCATACATTATGCAGGTGGTCTATTTTAAGGAGCTGGCCGAGAAATTTACGGTCGTCCATGTGACCGAGGGCCTTTCGCCGGAGCAGGTGAAGATGATGAAATTTTCATACTCCCCCAATATTGAGGATGCGATCAATCAGGTTTATAAAAAGATGGACAAGGCCGATGTCGCAATCTTTCCATCAGGAGGCAACATCATCCCGGAAGTCCGGTAATAATCGAAAGTCTTATAGTCCTATAGTCTCATAGTCTTGTAGTTTTTTTTACTATACGACTATGTGCCATCCGACTATTCGACCTTTTTGTAGGGGGACGGACGTTGTTAAGTTGTTTAAATAACGTCAAGCGTCGCCAGCAAACTATTTGACAAACCTAACTACGTCTCCAAGGGTTGTCTTTTGCGAAATCTATTTGCCGTAAAAGTCTTTTCTTGTAAAAAACAATGGTAAGAACACAAGTACCCCGAGAACAGTATTAAGAACAACATTGACATTCACTCTGTAGAGTAATGATATTGAAGTATCAAGTACATACCAAATAGACAACGCAGC
>JASEIE010000205.1 GCA_030024065.1 Thermodesulfobacteriota bacterium | reverse complement strand
TTTCTGTCAAAATCAATGCCGCGCCCGTGGGATTTGTCCACATAATAACCGCTTCTGCTCCAGAATTCTTGAGCTTTAGAGCATGGGTGCTCAAGTCGCGATCGGTTACTTCGGCTGTAATCTTTTCGGCCAGTTTGATTTTTTTCCTTAAAAGATAACGCTCAACACCCATCATCCCTTGCTTTCCATAGTCATCGTTCTGATAGAACATGGCGATCTTTTTGAAGCCCAATTTCTCATGAAGGTATCCTGTCATGTTAAAAGCTTCATCATCATAGAGAGGATAGACGGCGAAGAGGTATTTTTGAATGGGATGGATCCATTCATACACTCCAGAGGCAGGACCCACCCAAATAACCTTATTCTCCATTAAATAGTCTCTTGCAGTCATACCCGTTGCTACGCCAACGCCTGAAACGACAGCAAAGACACCGATCTGCTCGACGAACTCCTTTGCGATGGCCTTTGTTTTGGCGGGCATGTAGGAATCATCACGAAGGAAATATTTGAACTTCCTTCCATGGATTCCCCCTTCTTCATTGATTATTTTAAAGAATAAATCTGTTCCCCGGGCGACAGCACCCCAGGGAGCCGCAGGTCCGGTCTGGGGTCCCCATTGACCCACAAGGATTTCAGTGTCCGTCACCCCGCGAACCGCCTGAGCGGATGCCGGAGTGGACATTAGAAAAAATGCAAAAACCAACAGTCCGATAAAAATCAAATTCTTTTTTACCATTTTTGCCTTCCTCCTTTCTAAGATTTTCCCCTCACCCTCGCCCTCTCCCCGGAGGGAGAGGGTAAATGAGGTGGATTTTACACCTTCTTCACATAATGCCTTGCCAACAGGCCGCTTGGCTTGATGCATAGCATTAAGACGATGATGGCAAAGGCCACAACAGATTTGAATGCTAAAGAGATGTATCCGCCGAATAGATTTTCAATAATCCCTAACAGTGCGCCTCCGACTGCCGCACCCGGGAGGCTTGTCATTCCTCCCAGGACCCCGGAGGCAAACCCTTTCAGGAGAGGGTCCATCATCATCGGGGGATCGAGCACACCGAGAGAAGCAATAAGCATTCCAGCCACAGCACCGACCATAGAACTGAGTGCCCAGGTGAAGGAAAAGATCCACTTGGTACGAATGCCCATGACCCGGGCAGCCAACTGATTCTGTTGAGTGGCTCTCATCGCAACGCCCAATTTTGTGTATCGGAAAAAGAGAAAGAGGATAAACATCAGAATCAGGCAGACTACAATAGTCCAGAGATTAATCTTGCTGATAATCAATCCGGAGAAATTGTAGGTTTCTATATTGGAGACCGGGAAGGGGAATGCCCTTTGATCCGGTCCCCATTTCCAACCCGCAAATCCCATCAGGACCATTTCAAATCCGAGGGTGATGATGATCAATCCCAGTACGGTCGGATCCTTTGCCTGCCTCAAAAAGACGATCTCAAAGAACACGGCCAGCAGAATGGCAAATAAAAAAGTGAGGGCCAATGCGTAAGGAAAAGGGACATGGTAAGCATCGAGAAGGGAGAAGGCCACGAAAGTGCTGACCATGGCCATCTCCCCCTGTGCAAAGTTGAGGACCTCGGAAGTTTTATAGATAATCACCATGGCGAGGGCCAGAAGGGCATAACAGGCTCCCACCGCCAAACCACTCACAATCAGTTGACCAAACATCCTTTTCTCCAAATGCGGATTTCGGATTGCGCCTGCCTACCGCAGGCAGGGATTTCGGAATATTTTAATTCCGCATTCTACATTCCGCATTCCGAATTTCAGAAGGGCCATGTTTTCCAGTACCGTTTACATCGAATCCAGAACCCAAATATCCCAAGAGGTTCAAAGAGAACGATCAGGATCATGATCAATCCATAGACAATGACAGCGACATTAGAGATTCCTCCAATGCTCATATACTTTTTGGAAAAACTGACCAGAGCGGGTCCGATCAGTGAGATGTCCTGAATGGCCTGAAGTTTAATGTCGAGATAGGTCATGAGGGCTGCCCCGGCAATGGAGCCCATGATCGATCCCAACCCTCCTATCACCACCATTGCCAGGAAGGTGAAGGACATGATGAGATGGAAGCTTTCAGGGTTGATAAATCCTAATATGAAGGCATAAAGACCCCCTGCAACACCGGTATAAAAGGCGCTCACCGCGAAAGCCAGGGTCTTGTAATAGGTAAGATTAACTCCCATCGCCTCGGCAGCGATATCGCTATCCCGAATAGCGATAAAGGCCCGTCCCACCCTTGTCTTAATCAGTTTCACTGCGCCGAT
Organism: Thermodesulfobacteriota bacterium; assembly: GCA_030024065.1. Next base: position 4,995 of record JASEIE010000205.1, on the reverse strand, counting down.
CACCATAAGGGCAGCAATGATCATGATTACATAATAGAAATGGATGTCCTTCATCGGAGCGCCGAAAAGATAAAGCTTTGGGGCCTGAAGTCCCATCCTTCCTCCGAAGAATTCGAGATGTTTGATCGTGGTTGTCACGGCCATGCCGAAACCCAGCGTTGCGATGGCAAGATAGGGGCCCTTCAATCGAAGGGCAGGAAGTCCCAGGAGAAATCCAAAAACCGAAGAAATGAACCCTGCCATGGGGAGAGCCAACAGGAGAGGGACATCCACTTTTAATACCAGAAAGAGGGTGGTGAAAGCTCCGATCGCAAAGAAACCGGCATGGCCCATCGATATTTGGCCCGTATATCCCACGAGGATATTGAGACCAATGGCCACAATGGCATGAATGGTGATGAGGTTAACGACATAGATAGATAATCCCAGGAGGTGATACTTTTGGATGAGCCAGGGTAAGACGGCGAGGAAAATGAGAAAGAGAATCGTCCACGCGAAGACGGTTTTACTCTTGAAAAGTTCAATATCTTCGTAATAATTACGCTTCATGTCCATAGAGAATGATCCTGCCTCAATTTCGTTTCTATGGAAGGCTCGTCGATGGCGCTTGAGATTTCCAAAGGCCCAATACAATAGCGATACGTATTATATGCACAGGGGTTTCAATGTCAACCCTTTTTTAAGATTTCTGGAAAAGTCCAGAAATCTCTGATTCCATACCTGCCTGCCGGTAGGCAGGGATTATGAAACGATTACACAGATTATAAATGCTTTGAAAATCGAGAAAATCTGTTTAATCTTTTTTTGAAATCTGTGTAATCAGAGGTCTCTGCTAAAGATTTGAAGGGTTTTTCAGAGACCTCAGTGAAGAGATAGGATGTAAATATCCATAAAATTAATGAGTTACAAGGCCGACTTTATACTTTCATTGAGTATTAAGCCGGCTTTTTTACATACAGCATTCTAAAAACGACACTAAAAACGAAGTACTTGACAAAGGTACGAGAATCTAATAAATTCTGAAAAGAGTTTTGTGAAAGGAGTCACAAAATTGAAATATTCTAAAATACCAGAGGCGACCATCAGGAGATTATCGAGGTATTCGAGGTGTTTAGAAGAGATGGAGAAGGGCGGGGAAGAGGTCATTTCTTCTGCACAACTGGCCAACCGATGCATGGTAAATGCCGCCCAGGTGAGAAAAGACCTGGCCTATTTCGGTGAGTTTGGAATCCGGGGTGTGGGGTATTATGTAAAAGACCTGCTTCTGGATATTAAACGGATACTTGGATTGAACAGGGAATGGAGGATGGCGGTCGTTGGAATTGGGAATCTCGGTTCTGCTCTCCTTTCCTATAAAGATTTCTTAAAGCAGAATTATAAGATCGTTGCGGCCTTTGATATCGATCCCCCAAAAGTGATCGGAAGGGTTTCTGAAAAGCTGGGCAAACCCGTTGAGGTCATTCATATCAGCCGGATTAAAGAAGTGGCCAGAGAGAGAGGGATCGAGATCGGTCTCATCACAACCCCTCCCTCGGAGGCACAGAATGCAGCCAACATGCTGGTGGAGGCAGAGGTGAGAGGTATTCTTAACTTTGCGCCAACACAGATTTTCGTACCTGAAGGATTTGTGGTGAAGAACGTCTTTTTCACGACCATCCTCGATAATCTGGCCTACCTTTTAACGAGCGAATTAACGAGCGAATAGAGTAAACCCCGTTAGAAAGGATGGGACTTTAAACCCCACCCTTTCTAAGATGAATCCCGTTAGAGATGTATCTCTAAACGGGATGAATATTATCTGTTTTTATCATCCCCGCCATAAATGGCGGGCCTTTCTAACGGGGTAAAAGACATCCTTTCCATAAAATCATCTTTTCTAAATTTCAAAAATCCCTTATGATGGAGAGAAAAGGCAGGAGGACCATTGTTATAAACTTCCTTGCCCAATTCGACAGGAGGAAGAGATGATGCCAAGAAAGAAAGGGTCATCCAAAGGGAATATTCATTTAAGAAGCTCCTTTGAAAGTAGAATCCCTTCTATTATCACCGACCTTCCCGGGCCTGAAGCAAGGAAGGTTCTGGAAAAAGACCAGAGATTTGTCTCCCAATCCTATACACGAGTCTACCCTCTTGTTGTCAAGAAGGCAAAAGGACTGGTGGTGGAGGATGTTGATTCGAATCAATTCCTCGATTTTACTTCGGGGATAGCGGTCTGCAATACAGGCCATTGCCATCCACAGGTGGTGGAAGCTATCCGACATCAGGCAGAAGAGCTCATCCATATGTCAGGAAGCGATTTCTATTACAGTCTCCAGTCAAGCCTTGCAGCAAAACTATCCGAGATCACCCCTGGGCCAAAGGAGAAGAGGGTCTTTTTTGGTAATTCCGGGGCAGAGGCCATCGAGGCTGCTCTGAAACTGGCACGGTATCATACCAAACGACCCCGGACACTGGCCTTCCTTGGCGCCTTTCATGGACGAACCATGGGCGCTCTTTCCCTAACAGCGAGCAAAGTGGTTCATGAAAGAGGCTTCTCTCCCCTCGTCCCTGGAATCACCCATGTCCCTTACGCTTACTGCTACCGCTGCCCTTATCATCGCCATCCCTATCCCGGGTGTGGCATTGCCTGTGTGGACTGGATCCGTGAGGACCTCTTCAAGCGCAGCATCCCTCCGGAGGAGGTGGCTGCCATCTTTGTTGAGCCGATTCAGGGCGAGGGCGGCTATATTGCGCCTCCGTTGGAGTTTCACCAGAAACTCTATCAGTTGGCAAGGGAATTCGGGATTCTTTTCATCGTCGATGAGGTTCAGAGCGGCATGGGAAGGACAGGGAAGATGATGGCGATCGAACACTGGGGCGTTGTCCCTGATATCATCGCCCTGGCAAAAGGCATTGCATCAGGAATGCCTCTGGGAGCCACAGTCTCTCAGAGTGAGGTGATGGACTGGGTTCCTGGATCTCATGCGAGCACCTTCGGAGGAAATCCCATCAGTTGTCGGGCTGCTCTCACAACGATCCAACTTCTGGAAGAAGGGCTCGTTGAGAATGCGGCACAGATAGGGAATTACATCCTCGGAAAACTGAAGGAACTTCAGAAACAGTTCGAACTGATCGGCGATGTGAGAGGCAAAGGTCTGATGATCGGAGTGGAGCTGGTCAAAGACCGGGAGACGAAAAAGAAGGCCATTGAGGAGAGAAATACCATCATCCAGACCTGCTTTAAGAAGGGGCTTCTCATCCTCGGATGCGGTGAGAACTCGATCCGCCTCATTCCACCCCTGATCATCACCCAAGGAGAAGCGGACACTGCGCTTACCATCCTGGAAGAGGTTATGAGGAAGGTGGAGAAGGGTTGATTCCTTTGGACGTGAATAACGGAAGGTAATCTACAGCATCTGAATCAATTCCTCACAGGTGAGGAGGTAGGCGAACCCGAAGCCCATGTTTTTCAGTGTGGCAAGGTGGAGGTCACCCCTTCGGGTGGCTGTCCCATCGACCAGAAAGAATACACGGTAATTCCTCATAAAGGCATCGCGGGCTGTGGTTTCACAGCAGAGGTTGGTCATCACCCCCGAGACGATCAGGTCTTGAATGCCCTTTGATCGGAGCATCTCATCCAGATCGGTCTCAAAAAAGGCGCTGTAACGTTTCTTGGGGAGGATGACATCTTTTCCCTCCGTAACAATCTCTGGAAGAAATTTCCAATCTTCGGTTCCAGCGATGATCAACTCCCCCCACCACTGGCCAAGCGTTCCTCCATCTGAGTCCGGATGGGTGTGTCCATGCTGGGTGAAGATGATGGGAATACTCATCTTCCGACAGGATTGAATGACTTTCAGGATATTGCCCAGGACAGGTTGGGCAATCCGTTTAAAATAGTTCTGTAGATCGATAGCAAGGAAGGCAGCATGTTCTGGATGAACCACTGCCTTTCTTGCCCGATAGGGTTTCAACTCCTTTAAGATTATTTCAAGAGCGAGTCGCATCCTTTTTCACCATCATCGATGAATGGATAAATAGTTGATCAGGATCAGCCCATAGATCTGTGCGGCCTGGATCAATGCCTCCACCTCCACGGACTCATCGGTCGTATGGGATTGATCTGTTCCTCCCGGTCCCAGAATCAATGTCGGTATATGAAATTGATTGACATAAAACCGGCCATCCGTGAATCCGGAGAACCCCCTGACTTTCGGTCTTTCCCCTCTCACCTCCTGGCCGGCTTCAAGAGCCATTCGGATGATCTCCTGTTCAGGATGAGTTTCAGAGGGTTCGGCATAATCGATCTCCTCAATCCGATACTGGAGAAGAGGATCCTGGGATCGAAGTGAATCGAAGGCCTCTTTTATCTCTTTTAAAACCTCTTCCTTCTTTTCGCCGGGCAGCAATCTCCGGTCCACCTCGATCTCACACCGATCAGGAACCAAATTGATCTTCGTTCCACCCTGAATCGATCCGATATTGATCGTCGGTTTACCAAGCAAAGAATGTTCTTTCTCCAAAGGGATGGAGTTCAAACGGGCGATCAGATTGATCATCTTTTCGATGGCATTGATGCCCGAATGGGGTCTTGAGCCATGGGCTGATTTTCCGAGGGCAAAGAGCCTGAACCAGAGGGCCCCTTTTTGGGCAATGACCACATCAAGGTTGGTCGGTTCTCCGACGATGACAGCATCTCCCCTGACCATTCCTTTTTGAGCCAGGAAACCCATGCCCTGATGTCCGTGGGACTCTTCATCCGAAACGAGATGGAGGATGAGGCTTCCCTGGCCAGGATCGATTTTCGAACGGTCGATCATGGAGATGGCATTCAGAAAAGAGGCGATTCCACCCTTCATATCGGATGCCCCGCGTCCATAAATCCTTCCCTTAACCACCTTTCCCTGGAAAGGTGGATATTTCCATTGAGAAGGATTCCCGGCAGGCACAACGTCGAGATGCCCGTTGAAGATGAGCCTTCGTCCATTCTTTCCCCATCTTCTTTCAGCAATGATG
>JASEIE010000204.1 GCA_030024065.1 Thermodesulfobacteriota bacterium | reverse complement strand
CAATCGCCGTCCGAAGTCCCGCCTTTTGCGGGGTTTACCCGTGTCCGTTTATGCAACTGGAAAGTCTATTGGGCATTGGTTTTTTCCAAATCAGTAAACCCCGTTAGAAATTCCAACGGGGCATTGAACCCCGCTGGAATTATTCTAAAATGTAACCCCTCTGCAAAGCAGCGGGGCATTATTTCTAACGGGGTAAACCCTGGTGAATCGAACAATGAATGACCGGAATTCACCAGGGTTTGTGTTCTCAGTTATTAAGACAGAGTTCTATTTCTTAGGCTTGGGCATGACCTCCTCGTACAATTCCGCATCCACGGGGTGACCTTCTGCGATCATTCGGCGATACTTGATCATGTCAATATTATCCTTACCGGTAATCTTCCGGTTGCGGAATGAAGTCATCCCCATGTCATATTCTCCATAAGGCATGGCGCTCCACCAGTACATAAGGGGGCCCCTGTCGAAATCGAAATTGGCCCGTTTCCACCGCCTCAGGATAGCGAAAGACATGGCGAGACAGCCGGGGTAAAGATTCATATAGGTCCAGATAACCTCATCTACGGCCTTATCCAATCGGGACAGATCCGTTTCACACTGACCGATGAGCTTTTCCGCCTTTTCCTTCTCCTCACCGGTTTTGAACTCTCCGTAGACAATATCTCCTTCCTCGTCGAGCCATTTGTCGGTGATCACCTCGGGGTTTTTGATCCATTTGCCATCCTTCTTGAGGACAGGCACCACTTTATGGATGTAGTTCTTGCGGAACATTTTGTAGGCGCTCCACTGCTCGCAGGAGGTTGTATTCCAGACGGCATCCTCATAGGTCCAGCAGACCGGTTTGAACTGCAGGGCACCTCCCATGGCCGCTGAACCATGCATGGGTCCAATCTGTCCGAAGGTCGCCAAGTCCGAGGCGACCGTAAGATCGCAGGGCCCGCTCATCTCCTCGCCGCCGGCCAGACTCACTCCATTCACCCGGCGGAGGACAGGTTTTGGCGCAGTCCAGAGTGATTCCATGCAATGCCAGTAAAGCATCATGTACTGGCTGGTATCGAAGGGCCTCTCGCAGTAGTATTCAGCGTATTCGACCACATTGCCCCCGGTGCAGAAGAACCGGTCACCGGCTCCGGTCAGGATGATGGACATGACGCTTTTGTCATGAGCGGCCATGTTAAACGCAGCCGCCGCCCCTTTGACCATCTCCAGGGTGTAGGAGTTGCCCTGTTTGGGGTTATTCAGTATCACCCAGCCATTGTAGAGCCCCTCAACCTTTTCGCCTGTTTTGGGGTTAACGACCGGCCTCTTCTCGTATACGGTGCATGGAGGCTTATCTATTGTCCCAAGAAATTTTGGATCAGCAAAGGAATGATCGATTATCGTGTCCTTCGGCGCTCGCTTGATATAGTCTAAAGTCATCTTTAACCCTCCTTCTTTTTATTATTTTTTCTTCCCATTTAATTCTTTCAACCAACCTTAAATCCCCTGCCTTATGTTCACCCCCCTTCCTATTCTGGGGCTCCGACGATCAGGACACCCGCCTGAAATCTTCCGGGATGTCCTCCTTGATTGTGAACTAAGCCCAGCTTTACATTCTTAAGCTGTCTCGAGGAATCCTCCGCCCGCCCCTGAATCTGCTTGTATATCTCCAAAACCTCCCGGCCCCCACTTGCACCGACAGGGTGGCCGAAGGATTTAAGCCCTCCGCTCAGGTTAATGGGAAGGATATCTTGTGGATCAGGAGCATGACGAATCTCTTTCTCAGAAGCCCCCCATTTCTTCATGACTTCCTCTCTAAATTGAGGCGCGATGAAGGCGCCGTTGTCAATGAGTTCCTCTCGAGCTGCTCCTTTCTCGCAAAAACCTAAAGATTCCGAAGCAATAAGTTCAGCGATTGAGAAACAATCATGGATTTCGGCGATATCCAGCTCCTTTCTGGGACTCTTTATCCCGGCCATCTTATACGCCTGCCTCGCTGCGTACTCGGTCTCCGGCCAGCTCGTAAAGTCATAATCCTCCTTATTCTTTCCCCATCCTGGACCAATCGCGATTCCTACCCCTTTAATGGTAACGTAGTCATCTTTGTGCCTCTTTGCATAGGTTTTTACATCTTCTGCCCGGCACATAATCGCCGCAGAGGCACCGTCGGTGACCCCACAACAATCATAAAGGCCGAGCGGCCAGGCGATCATCGGAGCCTTGATCACCTCTTCTAAGCTGACCTCCCTCCGGAGATGGGCCCTTGGGTTACGAGCCCCGCAGTAGTGACTCTTTACAGATATTTTGGCCAAGGTTCGCTTCCCCTCCTCTGCCGTTAACCCATAGCGCTCGAAATACCGGGTGGCTGCCAATGCATAACGGCCTGGCCCGGTTCCTCCGGCAACATAGATGGGGTGCTGCTTATCGGATAAACTGCGTGTGGGATGGAGCCCTGAAAAACCGAAGTCCTTCATCTTTTCGAAACCGACGGCCAGCACGAGATCATAGGCCTTAGAAGCCAAGGCAAAAACCGCGTTTCTGATGGTTTCGATGCCCGTGCCACAGGCATTTTCAACTCTGGTTACCGGAACGTATTGTAGCTGCAAGGGGTTGGACACGCTGGCTCCGGTAACGCCGCTGAACAGGGTCCCGGCCCAGACCGCCTGGATATCCTTTAGGTCAAGGCCGGCATCCTCCACCGCTTCAAAGACGGCATCTGTGATGAGGTCATCCACGTCTTTGTCAAATAATTCACCAAATGGAGTACAACCCATGCCAATGATGGCAACTTTATCCTTCAAACTCTCCGACATAGAACACCCCCTATGATCTGACAGGTCGGCACTTCCAGGAGTAGTTATGAAAACCAGAACCCTCGTGAAACTTTCTGAAAGTCAATTCTATCTCCATTCCTATCTTAATTTTGTTTGGATCCCTGTCCGTCAACTGACCATAAACCCTCCCTCCACCTTCTAAATCGACGATGGCCAAAACATTGGGCAGATCGAGCGCAAAGACTGCCCGCTCGTCAAGGCTAAAGGTGAACAGACTGCCCTTCTTATCTGAAATTCTAACTTCCTCAAATTGTCCCTTTGCTTGACACCACATACAGACCTTTTGAGGTGGAAATTGGACATGTCCACAAGCCTTGCATTTGTGGCCACGCCCCCGGATCAGAGCCTTCTCATCCCGCCACATGACCGTTACGGATGATTCCGGATCCGGCATAGGCGTCTTCTCCCACTCCATTAAATTACGGAACCTCAGGTAGGTTCCGTAATTGGGAAGCATCATCTTGGAAGCCAGATGATGCGTCACTCCTTTTTTATTTTTGATCTTCTCTATCTGATTGGTAACGTTAAAGAGGAATGCGTCAGCCCCATCACCGTAACTGGCCGCTAAAATTTTGTCCCCAGCCTTTGCATTCTCCAGAGCAGCGACCAATATCATCATGAAGAAAGCAGCACCCGTGTTTCCTAAGACATCGAACATCGGATCCTGTGTTTGACCTTTTCCAAGGCCAAGAGAACGAGCCATCGCTGCGTGACTTCTTGGGTCAGGTCCATAATAGGCAACCTTTGTCACCTCTTGCACGGTTAAACCAGAGGTCTTAAGAAGATTGATAATGGCTTCCCGAAGATACACCATATAACCATTATCTACTACAAACCGATCCTCCCAGGTTCTGATATAGGTATCTCCTCTTTCCCTTCTCCAGATATCGAGGAAATCGCTTGAGAGAGAGTATTTTTCCGAAAAGGCCGCAGCCGTGTCCGCATTGCCAATCAAAAGGGCGGCGGCTCCATCTCCATGGATGGGCTCAAAAGCTGAATTGGGCGGGGCCAACTGGCAGTCGGAGGCTACCACCAGCACGCTTTTGGCTGAACCGGCGCTCACTGCGTCCATAGCCGCCCTTAAAGCATTTGCGCCAGCGCCAAAAGAGTTGGCGAAGTCGGCTGTAAATATATCCCGCCTCAGGTCTGCCGCTGCGGCGACAATCGTTGCGGCTCGTTTAACTCGATAAGGGGGAGTGGTTGAAGCGAAGTATAAGCCGTCGATGGACTCTCTATCTATTCCGCTGAGACAATCAAGGACTGCCTCCACCGCCATGGTGATGCTGTCCTCGTCGCAATTGGCAACGGACCTTTCCCCTTTTCGATATCCGCCTCCCCACACCTTTCCGAGTTCTTCGCGGTTCAGCCGGTAGATAGGGATATACGCTCCATAAGAAAGAATCCCAGACATAGTCCCTCCTCACTGGGTTAACGCCCTTTAAAATCAGGCTTTCGTTTCTCCAAAAAGGCCTTAATCCCTTCGTTCTTGTCCTCGCTTGAACAGGCGATGGTCATCAGGGCCGATTCCAGGATCATCCCCTCTTCCTGCCCCATGTCCAAGCCGTGATTGACTGCCTGCATCGCTAAGCGCATGGCAAGGGGGCCTTTATTGAGAAGAGTTTTGGCTACGTCGAGACAGGCTTCCATGAGCTTTCCCGCAGCGACGACTTTATTTGCCAGACCAATGCGCTCTGCCGTTACAGCATCGATCAGTTCGCCTGTGAGGAGATACCAGAGAGCCCTGCCTTTACCAATGAGACGGGGAAGTCTCTGGGTTCCTCCGATTCCTGGGATCGCCCCCAGACCCACCTCAGGTAACCCCATTTTTGCATTTTCCGATAAGATCCTGAAGGTACATGCGAGGGCAAGCTCGAAGCCTCCCCCCAACGCCAAACCATTCACTCCTGCGATCACAGGTTTTCCCAAATTTTCAATCCCATTGGCCACCCCTTGAGCATCCCTTGAAAAGTCGAAGGCATTGGTCAGTCCAAGAGCGGCGATTTCATTGATATCGGCTCCCGCTGCAAAAGCTTTTTCTCCTGAACCGGTGATGATGAGTGCCTTGATTTTGTCATCGGATCGGACTCTTTCGATGACATCTTTTAACTCCAACAACAGCTCTTTATTGAGGGCATTCAATTTTTCGGGGCGATTGATCGTTATGATTCCTATCTCCTCTCTCCCCTCGTAAATTAAGTTCTTCCATTCCATTTCGCTCCCCCCTAAGCAATCAGATTTTTTGCCTTTCTAACAGACCGATCTTCCATTTATCGATCGATTGATCATCTTATATAATGATCATATTACTTTGTCAATAAAAGATTTTCCACTTTATTCAATTGTATTCACATGCTAAAATAGTTCTTGACTTTTACTATTTCATTTGTTACCAATCGGTCGATAGAAAAAAAGGTGTTAATCTGCTTAGAATATGCTTGAGATAATGGATTCCCTGTGGTGACCCGGAAATGAAATATGATATGCGGGAAGTGCTGGTCAGGAAAGGTACAGAATTATTTTACAGGGAGGGGTTCGCCTCTACGTCCATCAGAGACATTGGCCGTGCCGCTGGAATATCCAGCGCGACCCTTTACCATTATTTTAAGACAAAGGATGATCTGCTTTACGAAATTATTAAGACAATCGGGGATCACTTGATCATTATACTCAATCAGACTAAGCAAGAGTTTGACGATCCGAAGGAAAGACTGAAGCAAATGATTTTCAGGCAGATCTGTTTGTTGAAAGATAAAAGAGAAGAGGTAAAGATTTACATAGAAGAACAATATCAACTTCCAAGAAGATTGAAGGCAATTATTTACAAACAACACAGGAAAGTCTATGAAACCTACCTGGAAGAAATACAAAAACTCAGCGAGAGAGGAGTATTACGACCCAACCTCCACCTTCCGACCATTAATTTTTCTTTATTTGCGATGATGAACTGGGTTTATCGGTGGTTTAAGAATGACGGCCCCATCTCTATTGAAGAAGAGGCAAAAATGATTATTGAAATCCTTTTTAACGGAATCCTAATAGAACATGGAAAGGGTATGATCCAGGAAAAGAAAGGCAGGGGAACTCTAAAAAATAATTGAAAGCCAAATACTCACAAGGCAGGAGGAAAAGCAGATGACGATCAATAAGGTTTTGGTGGTTGGAATGGGATTAATGGGGAGTGGAATCGCCCAAGTTTGCGCTCAATCTGGGTTTGAAACTTATGTTTTTGATATATCAAAGGAGGCTGGGGAAAAGGGTTTAAGGATGATTGGGAAGACGATAGAGAAAAGGGTGGAGAAGGGAAAACTTTCCAGTGAGGAGAAACACTCTATCCTCGGAAGATTGAAATTGGTCGATAGACTTGAAGAGGTCAAGGATGCGGATCTCGTGATTGAAGCAGTTTTCGAAAATTTTGATCTGAAGAAAGAAGTCTTTGCTCAGTTGGGGAAAATGATGCCTCCCAACACAATTTTAGCCTCTAATACCTCGGCCCTTCCAGCAACGCCTCTTGCAGCAGCATCCGGCCGCCCTGATAAATTTATCATCATCCATTTTCATCAGCCTCCCCAGGTGATGAGATTAATTGAACTTGTCCGCGCGATCCAAACCAGTGAAGAGACAGCTAAAACGGCCCGCGAATTCTGCAAAAAAATTGACAAAGATGTGTGCGAACTCAAAGTGGACTGCCCGGGTTTCCTCACCAATCGTACGATGGTCGCTCTACTCAACGAAGTCTACTACTGCCTCTATGAAGGTGTGGCAACGAAGGAAGATATCGACATGGCGTTTAAATCTGGATTTAATTGGCCCATGGGGCCGCTGGAACTGAGCGACTTCATCGGGTTAGATACCTTGCTCCATATCACAGAGGATCTGAACAAACGCCGAGGTGGGGATAAATATGTGCCTTGTCCCCTTCTGGTCAATATGGTCGCCGCTGGATACCTGGGGAGAAAATCGGGCAAAGGATTTTTTGATTACAGTAAATGATGGTCTCGTAAAAAGTCAGGCAGCGAGTTTTAATAAAATTTGACCGTCGAACCTATCGTGGCCAAAATAATTGTTCATAATGCCTATTGACTTTACTCAACCCAAAATTTTCTTAACATCGAGGCAATTTAACAATCCCCAAGATTGCAAATTATGAAATGCCTTTAAAATCAACTACTTATTTATTTTGGACTTCGTGATCAACCCAAAATCATTGGGTTGATCGAACTGAAAAGGATTTTTCGAAAGGCTGTATTTGTGTATAATTACAAGGAGTTAGGTGGCATTCCAGAATTCTTAAATTGCCTCAGAATTTTGAAAAAAACTATTGACTTTTTTTGGGGGGGGTAACATTGTTATACCAAGAAGCCAGCGAAGGTCTCTTAAAGGAGGTGATATTCATGGAAGTTTGAAGGGAAATGCTAGATTTTTAAGCTGAAATGTTCTTTTTAAACTTGTATGTACTTGAAAAATTCGTTTATTTTTTCAAATGT
>JASEIE010000203.1 GCA_030024065.1 Thermodesulfobacteriota bacterium | reverse complement strand
GATGATATGAAGGACAGGCCTTTTCACTTCAAAATATTTTGTGTAACTCCCTGTCCTTCTCAATCCCAGCCTCTCCTCGCCATATCGCTTCACTTCCTGAATGAAGCGAATCTTCTCCTTTGCCTCAGTCTCCATGCCTTCCTCTTCCAGAACCTCCTGAACAGGAACGCTCTGAAAGGTGATAAAAGACTGGTGCCATCCTAATTTGGAAAAGTAAAGGAGGTTTCCACACCCGGTCAGAGGGAGAAAAAGGATGAAAGCAAAAAAAACCTTTGGGATCTTCATGGCAAAGCTTTTTAAAATATATATTCAATAAAATCAACTTCTTTATAGGGTTCGGTTTCTCTCACATTTTTTACTTGACAAAAAATAATAATAATTTTAATAATAATCATAGGGAAGTTAGGAAAAGAGGGGCATCAGGGTTTTAATATAAACGACTCTACAGGAAGGAGGGAAATTTATGCGTAAAAGATATGTTCTATCAATGATTTTAATAGGTATGATCGGTTTGGGGTGGGGATGCGCGGGAATGACGTATAAACCCACAGGTCCAATTGAATGTAATGCAAAGATAAAGTGGGACGTAGCCAAAGAGGCAGATATCACTTTTTTGAAGTGTTACCAGAAAATGTATAGCGGTTGGGAAAAATCTGTCTTGCATTTTGAAGTCGGCATCAAGAACAAATCCGATCAACCGCAGAGATTCCGCGTCCAATTTATCCTGCCAGAAGAAGGTTTGGCCGTGGGCGGATTGGTCCCGGCTACAGGGAAACCTCCGGTCCTGGATCCTGGAAAGGAAGGGAAAGGAGTCTATCCGGTCAACTTAGAAACGGCCCCAAAGAAAGTCAACATCGTGTTAAAAACCATAACCGTTGAAGAGTAACTTGAAAGGAGGCAAGAACATGAGACACCGCACCATAACGATTTTTTTAATGATGATCCAAATAACCTTGTTGGGCTTAGGGTTAGGGGCCAGCCCGTCGGAAGCTAAAGTGAAATATATCTCCATTGCCACCGGCGGAACGGGAGGGGTATATTACCCTTACGGGGGAGGCCTGGCTGAGATATGGACCAGGTATGTCCCGGGTGTGCAGGCGGTAGCCGAGGTTACCGGGGCCTCGGTGGAAAATATCCGTTTGGTTCACCGAGGTGAAAGCCTCATTGGTGAAGTCATGAACGATGCAGCTTATCAAGCCTTTTACGCCGAGGGGCGGTTTAAAGGAAGACCTCAAAAGATTCTATCCATGTTTGAGATGTACCCCCACCATTACCATGTGGTCGCTTTGAAGGACTCCGGGATAAAGACTGTTTATGACCTGAAGGGCAAACGCGTGTCTGTGGGGGCGCCTGGAAGCGGCACTGAATTTAAAACGAATCTTGTCTTTAAAGCCTTGGGGATATCTTATGATGACTTCAAAGTTTACCGTCTTTCTTTCACAGAGCAGGCCCACGCCCTGAGAGATGGAACGATCGATGTGGGCATATGGGACGTGGCCGCCCCCACTTCATCAATCATGGATCTTGCAACCACGAGGGATATCGTGGTGATCTCTTTTAGCGACGCGGATATTAAAAAAATCGTGGAGGCGTACCCGTTCTATTCCCCTTTTGTGATGCCCCCTGGTATTTATAGAGGGCAGGATTATCCTGTGAGTAATCCTTCCGTCTGGAATACGGTCATCTGTAATGCCGATATGCCTGAAGACCTCATCTATCAATTGGTGAAAGCGGTATTTCAGCACCGGGGCTATTTGGAAAAGATCCACCCCTTTGCGAAGTACACCACGCCTGAAAATGCAGTCTTGGCGGCGCCGATTCCATTCCATCCGGGTGCGGTCAAATATTATCGCGAATTGGGCCTCAAAATTCCCGACCGTTTATTGCCTAAGAAATAAAGATGTGGAAAATGAGGAGGATGATTATTGGATCCTTCATCGTTGGGGTGGTCATCCTCCTTTTTATACCAATGCCTTGGTTGGTGATAGAGGATGTTAAAGGAGGAGGAAGATTATTGACCCTCCCTTTGACATGGCACGATCGCTTTGAGATTTGTTATACCCATTCCGTGGATCGAAAACCAGTTTGTGAGGTTTATAAGGTAAAATGGGGGAAGGGAATCATGCTCCATGAAACTTATTTTCGCCTGTTTGGAGCAGGCATGGGACATTGGGAGGGACATGGGTATGTCGTGAGTGAGGAAGGATGGATCAAGATCAAAGAGGTGGATAAAGTCCTGGGAAAGTTCCTTTTAAGGATCGGCTCTCGTGGAGTGGATCATATTCTATCCGTGAGGGGAAAAAGGATCAACCTGACCGATCGGGCCGAGGGGAATCTTGTGGAGGTAAAGATAAAGACGTATCCCTGGTTTTTTTTACACGTTGTAAAGTTGACCGGAGGAGATGGATGAATAAACCGTGAACGTGGAACGTATGAGGAACATCAGAGGGATACTCGCTTATGTGGGTTCGGGAATTGCGATATCCCTTTCTCTTTTTCAACTGTATACCGCTGGCCTTGGCGCCCTTACGGCCATGCTTCAGCGGTGCATCCACCTCATGTTGATATTGGCTTTTGTCTATCTCTATTATCCTCTTTCCAGGAAGGCGTCAAGAGAGCGGTTTGATAGATACCTCCTCTTTGATCTGTTCCTCTTCGCTCTCTCTTTCACCGTAATCCTATATATCCTGGTATTTTTCGACCAGATCATAGAGAGACAGGGGGAATGGACCACTCTCGATATAGCGATGGGGATCGTGACTACCCTTCTGGTCATAGAGGCGACTCGGAGGGTCATTGGCCTGGGGATGGCCATCATATCTCTTGTCTTTATTTTCTATGCCTATTGGGGACCCTTCATGCCCGGTTTCCTGGCTCACAAGGGGTATGATTTCCATCGAATCATAGGGCAGTTGTATTTGACAACCGAGGGAATCTTCGGCCTCCCCTTAGGGGTTGCTGCTACCTTTGTCTTCATTTTCATCCTGTTTGGTTCTTTTCTCGAGGGAACGGGCGGGGGCGCTTTTTTCACAAAGCTGGCTTATGCTCTAACTGGCCGGATGGTGGGCGGACCTGCCAAGACAGCGGTTATCGCCAGCGGATTTTTGGGATCGATTTCTGGCAGTTCTGTGGCCAACGTAGTCACCACTGGTTCCTTTACCATACCCATGATGAAGAATACGGGTTACAAACCCCATGTCGCTGGCGGTATAGAAGCAGCCGCCTCCACAGGAGGTCAACTCATGCCCCCGATCATGGGGGCAGGAGCCTTCTTAATGGCGGAATTTACCAATACGCCTTATCTTCAAATCGTTAAGATTGCGTTAATACCCGCCATCATGTATTACTTCGTCGTTTATTGCTTTGTCCACATCGAAGCAAAAAAGGCGGGCATGAAACGGATGGATGCTAAGGATCTCCCGATATTGTCCGATGTCATAAAGAATGGTTTCCAGTTCCTCATTCCCATAGGAGTGCTTATTTATTTTCTCATGGCAGATTACAGTCCTATGAGGGTTGGGTTTATGGGGGTCATCACAGTTCTTTTGGTGGGTATGATCCGAAAGGAAACGAGAATAGGTATTCTGGCAATCCTGAGGCTTCTTGAAAAGGGAGCGAAGAATGCAGCAATGGTTTCGGTGGCCTGTGCGTGCGCCGGAATTATCGTGGGGATTGTAGGGCTTACCGGACTCGGACTCAAGTTTTCAAGTCTGGTGCTTTCATTGTCAGGAGGGATAAAACTCATTGCCATTTTACTTGTCGGCATTGCTTCCCTGTTCTTAGGCATGGGACTTCCGGTGACGGCCTCTTATATCGTTCTTGTCATACTCGCAGGGCCGGCCCTTATGGAACTGGGAATAGCATTGATTACAGCCCATATGATCGTCTTCTGGTATAGCCAGGACTCCAATGTCACTCCCCCCGTAGCCCTTGCCGCCTTTGCTGGGGCAGGAATAGCGGGGGCCGATGCTATGAGGACGGCCTTCGTGAGTTGGAAAATCGCCAAAGGACTGTATATCATACCCATTCTCATGGCCTATACGCCTCTTCTGCTCGATGGTTCTCCATCTCTGGTCATACAATCTGTGGTGAGTGGAACATTGGGGCTTTTAGCTTTTGCCTCCCTTCTTGAAAGATATCTCCAAAGAAAAAACACGATCTTTGAGCAGATCATGTTAGGGTTGGCTGCCTTAGGATTTTTTTGGCCGAATCTTTGGGCTAATATAGTGGGGCTTATATTACTACTTACGGTATTCATTCTACAAAGGAGAAAAAGTTGAAGACGATAGCTTCCTTTTCTCCTTCATATCCCTTAATTCCAGATTCTTTATAGATTGAATAATTATTTAATGTTAAGTCCTTTCTCTGCGAGGTATCGTATGGCCCCGGAATGAAATGGAATAGGAGAGCTTTCCGCTTGACGTTCCAGTGAGAACCATCTGGCCTCCCTATGGACCGAAACTAACTTCGTCTTGTTCTCAAAGAGAGTCTTAACGACATCATAGACGGCGCCCCCTTTCGTCTTCTCATTGCAAACCAAAAGATTCCAGACCACAGCAATCGGAACGTCTACATCCTGTCCAGGATAGGTTTTGGCAGGGATGATCCCTTGCACATAAACAGGTCCATATTTTTCTCTCATCTTAGGAATCGCATCTCCGTGGCCGATGAGTTTAATTTTAATCCCCGGTGTTGCCCCTAAATCTGTAACAGATGCCGTTGGAAGACCTCCATCCCAGAAATAAGCATCGATCTTCCTATCCTTTAAAGCACCTGCCGATTCAGACGGCCCCAATCTATCTCTCACAATGTCTATATCTGGATTCAATCCATATGCCTCCAGAATCCTCAGACTCTTCGCTTCGGTTCCACTTCCTGGGGCCCCGGTAGAAACCCTTTTCCCCTTTAAATCTGTGACTTTTTCAATGCTAAGGCCTCCCAATGTTACAATGTGCATATTGTTAGGATAGAGAACGGCAACAGTTCTCAGGGGGATCTTTGCTTTAAATTTTCCTTTTCCCTGGTAAGCGTCCCATCCTATATCTACCATGACAAGGGCCAAGTCTGCTTTTTCCGTATTTACCAGGAGGCAATTGTTTACAATACCCTTTGTCTCTTCTACTCTAATATCAGCATAGGGAATGTATTTAGATAAAATATCAGCCATTGCTCCACCCAATGAGTAATAAATTCCTCCTTTCCCTCCTGTAGCAATGGATAAATGGACTTCCTTCTGAGCCCATGCCGAAGAGACGCCGAAAACCAAGATCATGATGATTCCTATTGTGAATATACGTCTCATCATAATACCTCCTTTCATAAATTGTAAAAAATTTCCCCTCCTTATATTAAATCTGTCCATAGTTGTCAATAATAATTTTCTAATCCGTAGTTCAAATCAGACATAACGGCAGGGTGAGGGGAGGTTGTTTGCTGCCTGGCTTCTTGGGGAGAAGGCGGGACACCATCCGACAAAGAGAAAACCTCCGGGCTATGGGAACCAAGGAGATGCGCACCCAGCATGATACCATCCCGGAATGGGTTTACGAGGATGCTTCTCGCCGGCCTGTATACACTAAGGGGACAACGCATCTGGACAGAGACGACATGAAACTGGCGATGGATATGTATTATGAAGAAATGGGCTGGGATCAGGCCACAGGCGCTCCAACATCTGACGCCTATCGAAAAGCAGGACTTGGAAAAGTTTCCGATGAACTGGGCAAGGAGGGTCTTTTGCCTTAATGGTTACAAATGGATTTACTCAGATGTTGCAATATCGGACCCGAGCAGGGGCACTTCCAAATCCTTGCAATTGCGGATTTTTAAAAATTAAGGGTTAAAAAGGATATCACTTTACTTGAAGTTCCGGTTTTGCCTGGAAACGCACATGGCCAACTCCAAAAGGTGCCGCCGCAAGGCTTTTCCAGTGCCCCCGCTCGGTTTCGATATTGGTTTTTGGGCAACCGGAGGGTTTTAAAATAGGGGGGCAGTATTTTCTGCCCCCCTTATGGTTTGCCGGTAGAGGAAGATAAATGATGGCTCATGAAAAAGCAGATAAAATGGAAAGAAGAATGGAGGAGGAAATCTGCCAAACGGTAGCCGATATGATTCATAAAAAAAGTGAGGAAGGTCAGCTCATTTCAAAAAAAGAGATTTTTCAAGAACTGATTGGCCAAAAAATTTTAAAGTCAGACCCACCTGAGCAGGAAAGTGAATTTGAAACAATCCTTAAAAAAACCATGGAAGGAAACTCAGATTTAAGAGAACTTCCCAGGAGGGATGGTCTGCCACGTTATTATTCTTCGCAGTGTATGAGTGAACCGTATATCAGAATCCTATTGTGTAGAGAAGAAGATCCCCTTCTGCTCATTGCAGAAATGGTTCGAGAAAATTCTTCCCTGTATCCGAAGCCCGTTCCGATCGATATTTTCTCCGCTTCACCTTTTGATTTAACTCAAGAAGAAATTCTGGTCTGTTTGGGGAAAATGTCTGGTCAAGAAGAGTATCAAGACATTGCCCAGACCACAACCTCTACCGGAACAATATTCCTTTACTCCAGTTGCCATCTCGACCCTGGTTATGCCTCGATGCTCGCAGAATGGTTTGATGTGGGCCAGTCAAATAATCCCTGAAAGGTTCTAATAAGGGAGAAATCTAGCCACAGGGTCGGTGGGTGATCTGGAGTTCTCCCTTCTCAAGGCAATAGCAGGTATTTTTCAGCCACTCCCGGTCATTCTGATCCGGAAAGTCCTGACGAAAGAAGGAACCCCTGCTCTCTTGCCGAGTCAAACTCCCGTTCAGGATAGCCTTTAAAAGAAGAGCCGCATTCTCCAGATCTCTCTTCCTAAATAAATCCTTCAAGGTGGCAGGATAGACCTTCTCAATCCTTTTCCCTATCGACGCTAACCGCTCGAGCCCCTCCTTCAATGAACTCTCTTCCCGAATCGGTCCTGCATATTTCCAGGCCAGAATCTTCAGATCTTTGAGAAGGTGTGTGGGAGGATCGAAGGACCCCCTGCTCTTTCTCAGGTAACCTCCCGCTTTCCTCTCCCATCTTCTCCTGGATGGTTCAGAAAAAAGATCGGGTTCTCTTTCCCTTGCATATTCTGAGGCGGATTGACCGGCCAAAGTCCCGAAGACTGCGCATTCGGTCAGGGCATTTCCTCCAAGGCGATTGGCTCCGTGGACTCCCCAGACCACCTCTCCTGCTGCATAGAGTCCGGGGAGGGCGGTCCTTCCGTTCTCATCAATCTCAACTCCTCCCATACAAAAATGGACCGCCGGCGAGACCAGAAAGGGACGATCCCGGAAGGGAAATTTCGATCGCCTGAGGAAATTGAGCGGATAATGGTTCCACTTCTCCTCCGGAACCCGTGTCAGGTCAAAATAGATATCTCTGTTTCGGGAAGCCTCAAACAGGGTAAAGGAA
>JASEIE010000202.1 GCA_030024065.1 Thermodesulfobacteriota bacterium | reverse complement strand
TGGTCAGCCATGAGGTGATTGTGAGGATGATTGGAAAAACATCGACGCGCAATGGTCTTCGTATAAGAGCCAAGCTCGACAAGAGAAAATATCCTACCAAGGTTAAGGTATCGGATGAGCAAATGGAGCGAGTTAAACTGAAGCCCCATAAATTTCATGGGGAATGGAATTATAGCATCGGTCCGTAATGTTGGATTAAACTTGTTCATGTTATTATTTTACAACCCCTTAGGTCTTATTATCGCTGAAGAATGATTTTTTTGAGGGTAGGGCAGGACCAATTGGTTTTGCTTTTTTTTAGACTCACCTCATCATCCTTCAGAGGTTGTGAAAAAATTGGTTTCGTCGACTTTAATCCCGAGAGGACGGATGGATTTCCGAACCTTTACAATGCGCTCGTTGAGGATAAGAGTCACCTACTCAGGTTTTTTCTGAAACATATTGCCTTTTAAGTAAATCTATGGTTATATTTCTATCGTATTTATTGTTTCATGGTATATTTCTGGAACAGGTATGATTCTTGGGTGGGTCACAGCAGGTTGCAACATAGGCCTCCAGACGATTTCCCTCCTTTGAAAATTACAACTAAAAATGTGAGTGGATCAAAAGCAACGGGTCATTATTTTTATGAGAGGGTTACGATATGCTTGGTAAAGTAGAAATAGAGATTCGGAAGCAAACGCTTTCCACAATGGATGCCGTTGCCCTCGTTGTGGGAATCGTCATCGGGGCAGGGATATTCAAGACCCCCTCCCTTATCGCTGCGAATACAGGAAGGGAGAGTGTTTTCCTACTCGCCTGGCTGGCAGGGGGAGTGATTTCTGTAGCCGGCGCATTGTGCTATGCAGAGTTAGCAACCGCTTACCCGCATTCAGGAGGAGACTACCATTACCTCACCCGTGCTTTCGGGAGAAAGGTCGCCTTCCTCTTTGGGTGGGCACGCATGACAGTCATTCAACCGGGTTCCATTACGATTTTAGCATTTGTGTTCGGCGATTATACCTCCCAACTGTTACCGTCTGGAAATTATGGCCCTTCCATTTATGCTGCCATTGCTATTACCATCCTAACAGCGCTCAACTTGATGGATGTCCATAAAGGGAAGTGGACTCAAAATTTGCTCACGGCCGCTAAAGTGGTTGGGTTGTTTGCCATTGTCATTGCCGGGATCGCCTTTATCCCCCCTTCACTTCAGGAAGTATCTCCAACCTCTAACCCTGAGGCCTCTATCGGGCTGGCAATGATTTTCGTCCTGCTGACCTTTGGCGGCTGGAATGAAGCGGCTTATATTTCTGCAGAGTTGCGGAACGTGCAGCGCAACATGGTTCGAGTGTTGCTCTGGGGTCTCGGTATCATCACGGTCATTTATCTCCTTGTCGGCCTCGTTTACCTTAAGGGTTTAGGGTTGAAAGAGATGAGTCAGTCAGAAGTGGTGGCAGCGGACTTAATGCGCCGGGCCTTTGGCGATGGGGGGGCAAAGTTCGTCAGCTTTCTCATCGCCGTTTCGGTATTGGGCGCGATCAATGCGACGATCTTCACAGGCGGACGCACCAACTATGCGATGGGGCAGGATTTTCCCATGTTCCGCTTCCTCGGAAAGTGGGATGAACGTTCAAACACACCCGTCAATGCGTTGCTCCTTCAGGGAATCATTATCCTGGGCCTGGTTTTCCTCGGCACCCTGACCCGGAATGGCTTTGTCACCATGGTCGATTATACAGCACCCATATTCTGGTTCTTTTTCCTTCTCACAGGACTATCGCTCTTTATATTGCGCGTCAAGGAGCGAGAAATTGATCGTCCGTTCCAGGTTCCATTCTATCCTTTCACCCCATTGTTCTTTTGCGGGACCTGTGTTTATATGTTGCACTCCAGCCTTGTCTACACGGGCGTGGGGGCGCTCGTCGGCGTGGCCGTGTTAGTAACAGGAGCAGTCCTTTTGTTGCTGCCTGGGAACGGACGTACCCGGTAATCCCCCCTTCCAGTCTTATTAGACTCAGTTGAAAACAGGAGTAAAGAATGATGAAAATCCGACAGAGGTTATGGGCCATCATCCTGTTGGTGAGCGTTGTGAGTTTTTGGGTTACAGGTGGCTATGCTCAAAAAAGCGAGCCTGATATGGAGTTTGTTCCCACACCGGATAAGGTTGTGTTAGAGATGCTCAAAATGGCGAAGGTGACCAAAGATGATGTGGTTTACGACCTTGGCTGCGGAGATGGCTGGTCTACCATGCGCTTTCCCTAACCGCTATTCGGGTGCGCTCTATAATGGCAGGTGAGCCCTTCCGCATCAGGCACGAATAAAGTTTACCCCGTTAGAAATAATGCCCCGCTGCTCTGCGGCGGGGTTACATTTCAGAATAATTCCGACGGGGTTTAATGCCCCGCTAGAATTTCTAACGTGGTTTACCTCGTCCTTGCCATTCGTTTACGAATTTCGGCAAACAGAGAGAAATGGAGATTCATTTTTTAATTCGAGGGCTTGCCATCGGTTTTTCGATTGCCGCACCGGTCGGGCCCATTGGCGTCTTATGCCTACGCCGTACCTTGACCGAAGGTCGTGTCTCCGGGTTTGTCTCTGGCCTGGGTGCTGCAACCGCCGATGCTGTCTACGGCGCTATTGCAGGGTTTGGATTGACGTTCATTTCGATCTTCTTGATCCATCAACAATGGTGGCTTCGCAT
This sequence comes from Thermodesulfobacteriota bacterium, assembly GCA_030024065.1. The sequence goes on along the minus strand of JASEIE010000202.1, from coordinate 4,764 downwards.
CATAGGTGGGATCTTCCTCTCCTGTCTGGGCGTCAAGACCTTTATGGCCAATCCCTCGGTACAGGGACCGTCGCCGAAAGGAAGTGGCCTCATCCGCGCCTATGCCTCGACCTCCTTCCTCACCCTGACCAACCCTATGACCATTCTCTCTTTTGCAGCCATCTTTGCAGGCCTGGGTATCGGAAGCCTCGGGAGAGATTACCTCTCCGCAGGAGTGTTGGTCTTGGGTGTATTTATTGGATCGATGTTCTGGTGGTTTCTCCTGAGCTCCGGGGTCAGTCTATTTCGGAAGAAATTTAATCCCCTTGGTTTGAGATGGGTCAATCGAATCTCAGGCCTCATCATTCTGGGATTCGGCCTGCTCGCCTTTCTAAGTCTGAAAAAATAGAGCCCCCTTTTTTAATTTCTTGACAAAAGGGATGGTTGTATAGAAAACTGGAGTATCAGGAGGTGGATGCCATGGAGATGATCGATGTCCTCAGGGCGGCGGCAAAGAGGCAAGCGTCTGATATCCATATCCTCGTGGGCAGACCACCGATGATACGAACCCGAGGGGCGATCGAACCCCTGCCCGGATTTCCAGAGCCGACAGGCGAAGATACGAAGAGGGTGATCTACAGCATCCTCTATGAGGATCAGATCGCCCGTTTTGAGGAGAAACTGGAACTCGATTCTTCCTATAATATCCCGGGCTTGAGCCGCTTCAGGGTGAATGTCCTCCTTCAGAAGAACGGTGTGGAAGCCGTATTGAGGCTCATTCCTTCAAAAGTCCCTACACCCAAGGAACTGGGACTCTCCGAGGCGATGATTGGCCTGACCAAGCTCACAAGAGGATTGATCCTCGTGACGGGTCCTACCGGATGCGGAAAGTCCACCACCCTTGCCTGCCTCATCGATATCATCAACCAAACGAGAAAGGAACATATCCTCACCGTGGAAGATCCGATCGAGTTCGCCCATGAGATGAAGAACTGTATTGTGAGACAGAGGGAGGTGGGTTCCCATACCCATTCCTTTCTCGATGCGCTGAAGCATGCCCTGAGACAGGATCCCGATGTGATCCTCGTGGGTGAGATGAGAGATCTTGAAACGATCTCTTTGGCCATCAGTGCGGCAGAGACCGGACATCTCGTTTTCGGGACACTCCACACACAGGATGCTCCTCAGACCGTTGACAGGATGGTGGATGTCTTTCCACCCCATCAGCAGCAGCAGATCAGGGTTCAGGTCAGCACCACCCTGAAAGCCGTCATTTGCCAGCAACTGCTTCCCAGGGCAGGCGGAAAAGGAAGGGTGGCGGCAAGAGAGGTGATGATCGTCACCACAGCCATTGCCAACCTGATCCGTGAAGGCAAGACCCATCAGATTTACAGCGCCATTGAGACGGGTGGAAAGTTTGGCATGTGCACCATTGATGCCTCCCTTGCAGAGCTTGTAAGGTTAAAGGCCGTCTCTATCGAAGATGCGCTTTCCAAGGCCAATAATCCTCAAGGGCTTGCAGCCAAACTCGGAATAGTGGGTCCAGCCGCTTCGCCCACACCACCGGCTCAACCCGGGGCTCCTCCCGGGATGGGAGTAAGAAAGGTATGAATATCAGCGAATATCTTAAGGTCCTGATCACAAAGGGAGGTTCTGATCTTCACCTCAAGGTGAGTCGGCCCCCCCTTATGAGGATTAAAGGGGAACTTTTTCCATCGGAATATCCTCCCATCCAGAGAGAGGAGATGAGACATCTCATCCTTCCGATGCTCACAGAGATTCAGGTCAAGAAGTTAGAAGCGGAAAAGGAACTCGACTTCTCATTTCAGGTGGAGGGACTGGCGCGATTCAGAGGGAATCTGTTTCATCAGATGGGAAGCCTGGGTGCGGTTTTCAGAGTGATCCCGGTTGAGATCAAAACCATTGATCAGCTCGGCCTGCCCCAGGTTCTCAAAGAGCTTGTCTCCAGGAACCAGGGCATCATCCTTGTCACAGGGCCAACGGGCAGCGGAAAATCCACCACCCTGGCCGCCATGATCGACTATCTCAATGAGAATCGTTTCCATCACATCATGACGATCGAAGACCCTGTGGAGTTCGTCCACCAAGACAAGAGGTGTGTGATCAATCAGAGGGAGATCGGATTCGATACCCGTTCCTTCTCCGAGGCGCTTCGGCGCGCCCTGAGACAGGACCCCGATGTGATCCTGGTAGGTGAGATGAGAGATCCCGAGACCATCACCATTGCCATGACCGCAGCAGAGACAGGTCACCTGGTCTTCAGCACACTGCATACCAACGACGCCAAGCAGTCGGTTGATCGGATCATCGATACCTTCCCGCCCGATCAGCAGCACCAGGTGAGGATGCAGCTCGCAATGACGTTGTCTGCCACTGTCTCACAGCGATTGATCAAGAAGTCGGATGGTTCGGGCAGAGTAGCAGTTCTGGAGGTGATGATCAATACGCCCACGATCAGGAAGATGATCGAAGAGGGAAAGATCGGAGCCATTGATAAGGCCATTCATGATTCCGCCTCCCTCTATAAGATGCAGACCATGAACCAGGACCTCTTCCGGCTGGTTAAGGAAGGGGTGATTACGAAAGAGGATGCGTTGAGCATCAGCAATAATCCGAATGATCTGAGGATCATCTTTCAGACACAGATGCCAGGTCCATCGCCCGCATCGCCACCGCACAAACCACCGGGCATGGAGGGGAGACATGGTAAGTCTTAAAGAGCTCTCGATCCTGCCACTCCTCTCCGGCCTGCCCGAGGAGACCCTCTCCTCCATCGCCAGGATGCTGAAGGAGGAGAGGTTTACAGCCGGGGCCCTGGTCATCAAAGAGGGCGATCCGGCGGATTTCTTCTATATCCTCCGTTCTGGAGAGATGGAGGTGCGGAAGACGATCGATCGAGAGACCGGGAAACATAAAACCCTCGCCATCCTTGAAGAAGGCGATATCTTTGGCGAGATGGCCCTCTTTGGCGAGGAGCTGAGGGCTGCTGATGTAGTGACAATCAAGGACTGCCTGCTCTGGAGAATGGATTTTAAGGATTTCTTAAATCTTCTCGAAACCGATCCCAGGATTGGGATTCAACTGCTCAAGGCAATGACCGTCATGCTGATCTCCCGCCTGAGAGCGGTCAACCAGGAATTAGCCACCCTCTACGAAGTGAGCCGGATCATCTCCTCAACTCGAAATATGGAAGAGATCACAGGCATGGTCTTTGAACAGGTGATGAGGGATATCCGGTCAGCAGAGGCAGGTTTTATCGCCGTTTGGAACAGATTCAACCAAGAGTTTGATATCCCCCACTCGGTGAATCTACCCAAGGAGAACATCCTTTCTATGGATGACCCGTTGATCCTTGAGCTCCGGGGAAGGATGTCGTCGTTGATGTTGAGAGAGCTCTCAGAGAGGCCTGCCCTGAGCACAGGATTTTACAGGGGAAGTTCGATGCTCGTCTCACCCATGATCTATAAGGATGAGCTGACCGGGCTCATCTGCCTCATCAATCTGTCAAAGGAAAGAGCTTTCACATACAGCCAGATGGTCCTGCTCTCCGATGTCTGCACCCATTTAGCCTCCGCCCTGAACAACCTTGAAAGAGACCAGGAAGACCGGCTAAGGGATAGGCTTACGCAGAAGAAGGTCTATTATTAAGCCTGACGTTAGCAAAGGGAGGGCATCCACAAAATTATAAATTAATCAATACAGAAGCGCTTCTATTTATCTCAATCCAATCAGCCATTTTAGATTTTTAGAGAGTGTTCATTCCTTCTTCTCATCTTCGATCGGCAAAGAGAGAATACTTTATTACTAATGCCTGACCCCAACGCTCCATACACTTCTTTCAACTTCAGCCGCCCTCCACAATCCGGACAGATCTCCCCCACGTCGATCGGGATGATCTCATCGGCCGTCTCTTGGGAGTGAGCGCTTCGCCCATGGCCTTTGTGACCTGGACGGGCTCCCCCCTTGTGATTCCTGTTTTCTTGATCGGTATTGGCTTTAAGGGGAAGTTGGGAGGAAGGGGTCGAGGAGCCAAAGAATCCCTCTTTATCCTTCCTTTCTTGATATCGTAGCTTTGCCTTTAAGCGTTGAACCTCCTCAAGGAGCTGGTCGATCTTGCGCTGCTTCTCAAGACACCCATCGCAATTATTAACCATAGAGGGCCTCTCGGAAATCTCTTCTTAAGGGATAACCTAGGACCTCTTTCAGACTCCGGTTGGCACGATGGGTCTGGTCGTTCTTGCCTCGTCCGGTCGTCTGTCCCAGAGAGATCCATTATGTGACGTCCGCAGTTATGTGACGTAAAGAAAAAAGGCCTTTATTTTTCAGTACCATTTCCTATTTGTACGTCACATAAGCAATCACACCTATATAGTTTACAACGCCCTTAGGAAAGCCATCACTTCCCGGCTATTGTGCCACGGTCTCCTGGTTTGTTCTGATAGTGGAATCTCGCAATGAGCGAGCGCTTTTGCCTTCATCTCCAAATCAACCTCAGCGTAGATGTTGGTCGTATTAAGAGATACGTGTCCCAGCCAGGCACGGCTGGTGTTGATATCCACACCAGCCCGTAGGAGGTGGACTGCGGTCGTGTGCCGAATCGTATGCGCACTGACCTGTTTTTTGCGTAGTGAAAGTTCACGGTGGCTTGCTTTGGGTACATAGCGTTTGACGAGAGTACGTATTCCAAAGCGGGTGATAGGTTGATGACGACGGTTTAAGAAGACCGCTTCGTTAGATGCACGTCCAGTAGTAAGAGGGGCCAGT
>JASEIE010000201.1 GCA_030024065.1 Thermodesulfobacteriota bacterium | reverse complement strand
CTATCATGACCTTTATCGAAACCTGGAACGAGTTCTATGCCCATCCATTTCGCTGGTCCTACACTGGAGAGGGATTGCACCAAAAGGCGGTTCGCCGTTTCTGCCGACTGCTCTCTATTGAAACCGATCAGATGGACAGCAAGTTCCTTACAAGTCAGCTTCTCCTTATGAGCAACATTGCTGAGCATTATCTTGGGCTCATACCCTCGTCCGATTGGTTTCAACTCATCAATCTTGCTACCGAGAAGGGCGACTACATTAGCAACATCATCGAATCGGACAGCAGGCCACGAGGGCAGAAAAAGGCTCGCGAGGCTTACAGTCGGTTTGTCGAAGCGGTTATCAACCACGCAGCACCTCTGGCCATGGCGGCTTAGATGCCTTGACCATTGAAAAAAGATAAATTGCCAAAATCGCGGACATAATTTATGAGACACGGAACTAGCTCCATTATCATCCGGCGTGGGATGCTGCGGGCCAGTTCTCACTATGTGTCCACGATTACCATCTTCACCGGTCCAATTTTTTTCCTCATCATCGCTGGTGTTACAGGGGATATCTTTAAGATCAGGCAATACCCGTGGCAGGCTTACGTTTTTTTAGCCTTGTCCGGGATAAGCCATTTTGCTTTAGGACGCACCTGGGCATACCGATCCATCCAGTTGATCGGCTCAAACCGCTCTAACATCGTGACCGGTTTGAGCCCGGTTGTCACCATCGTTTTAGCCATGATCCTTTTTAAGGAGACGATTACATCCATTATGGGTATTGGAATCCTGTGCACATTAACAGGTCCTCTGTTAATACTTTTAGAAGAACGGGGCGTTTTGATTGAAGTCCAACAGAGGACAAACCCATACGGGAAAGAGATAGACAGCGCCACCCTGTATAGGGGAATCCTATATGGGATAGGTGGTGCCGTTTTTTGGGGTAGCAGTGCGATCTTTATTAAACTCGGCCTGGAAAACGGAGGTTCACCGATTACCGGAAGCTTGATCGCCTATGTATCCGCCTCTATAGCAATCTGTCCATCAGCCTTACTTAACAAGGAGCGTAGGGAAGAGATCATCAATGCAGATAAAAAGTCGTTAAAAATATCCCTTCTCAGCGGCCTTACTACCAATATCGCCCAATTGACGAGGTACCTTGCCCTGGGGTTTGGTTCCGTGATCGTCATCAGCTTGATGCAAAGAACAGTGCCCCTGTGGGTATTGCTCTTTGCCTTTGTCTTCAACCGAAAACTTGAGAGTTTCAGTCGCGGGGTACTCCTGGGCAACGCGCTCATCATCATTGGAACGGTTTTAATTTTAATATCCTGAAGGCGACTTCCTCAGTCGCTCCCCCGGGTACGGCAAATCTTCTCAAAATCCATAGTCCCTCATTAAAGAAAAACAGGGCGAGGCCAAGGGCCATTGTAATCAGGATGGTTCTGACGAGGTAGTAGAGGGTGATGAAGAGGGAATGCCAGATTTCAGAAAATTTGAGAAGGTCGTAATAGTTCGAAAACCCAACGAACGTTCGAATGGGACTCATCGTGTCCCACTTTGTAAGGCTGATGAGAAACCCGTAAATGGCGGGCACAAAGATAAAGGCAACAATGAGGACAAGAGCGGGCAAAACAAACCCATACCCCGCCACGAAATTCCAGAATGGTCTCTGTTTGACAAATGACGATAGCCCTTTGGCCTTTACCTCCGTGCGCCCCATCTTATTTTCCGAGGTACTCGGCGATCTCCTTGTTAACCTTGGCGTTCATCAATTATTAGTAACTTCATGAAAAATGCAAAGATTTAGCAAAAAATTTCCCATCTATAACAAAAATGTCCCTCCTTTGCTGGAAATTGTTCAGGACTAACTTTATTTTGATTTAAATTCAACTTTAAAATCAAATAGTTACAAATTTTAAACCTTATTTATCTGTCCTGGGCATACTTTTTGCTTAAAATAAATGAAAAATAGAATAAATGGGAGCAATTCAATGCCATTAAGTGAAAGAGATGTCGTTCTCACTACGGATGAAGCCATCGAATACCTGAAGATCTCAAAGCCCACCTTCTTAAAGTATATCCGCCTTGGAAGAATTAAAGCGATCAAGGCCGGAAAGGGCTGGAGGATTCTACAATCAGAACTGTATCGTTTTTTAAAGGGTGAAGAGGAGATCAGATAAGTTAGAGAGGTCACGAGAAAGTATGAACCTTAAGGAATCAGCAAAAAAGTTGGAGTTGGAGGAGGAAGAATTATTAGAATTAGTAGATCTCTTTTTAAAAACCACCTCTTCTGAACTGACTGAGTTACAATCTGCCCTGGAAAAAAAGGGTTTTCCAGTGGCGGAGAGAATGGCCCACTCTATCAAAGGCGCTGCCGGCAGTCTTGGATTGATGGACATCCATGATGCAGCCAAGGGCATTGAGATGGCACTCAGAGAGAATCATCTAACCGATATCAATGGATGCATTTTAATGATCAGGGAAAAACTCGATCTGATTGCAGAAGCCCTTAAAATTGGAGATCAAAATGCCAAGGCTTAAAATTCAAATTGCACTACTCATTCTGAAGCTTGAAATGATCTCACTTCTAATTCTGAAATCATTATTTAGAAAGATGACGGGGATCCTTTAAGCGAGTTCAAAGGCAGAGGTTATGAAAAAGAAGATACTGGTTGTGGATAATCATCCCGTTGTGCTGAAGTTCATGTCCCAGTTACTGAAAAAGATGGGACATCAGGTGCTGACCGCTGAGGACGGTCTTTCCGCCCTCGAAATTTTAAAAACGTATACCCCCGATGTCATCTTCATTGATCTCATCATGCCCCAAATCGGTGGAGAGAAACTCTGTCAGATCATCCGCAAGATGCCAGAGCTAAAAGAGGCCTACCTGATCATCCTCTCTGCCATTGCGGCCGAGCAGGAGATCGACTTCGCCTCTCTGGGAGCGAATGCCTGTATTGCCAAAGGGCCGCTCAATAAGATGGCCAAACATGTTCTTGCTGCCCTGGAACAATCTACCCAGAAATCTTCCATCCTCCCTTCTTCGAAACCTCTTGGACTGGAAGATGTCTATGCACGAAACATCACGGCGGAGTTACTCTCCGTGAAAAGGCATTTTGAGGTCATCCTGAACAGTATGGCCGAGGGGATCCTGGAGATCACCCCTGAAGGAAAGATCGTTTATGCAAATCCGATGGCGACTTCCCTGATCAATAAGACGGAAGACCATCTCCTCTCTTCGGGTTTTGCTGAACTCTTTCCGGAATCGGATCGCCAGAACATTAAAGATCAAATAAAAAAGATGAGTCTTGATCTGCAACCCATGGCTTTAAATGGGCCTGCGGTTATCAACGGGAAACAGATCTCCTTCTATTTCCTGCCGGTCATCGACGAGTTACAAAAGACGACCATTGTCCTTCTTAACGATGTGAGTGAACAGAAACGGATGGAGGCTCAACTCATACAGGCCCAGAAGATGGAGGCCATCGGAACCCTGGCGGGCGGGATTGCCCATGATTTCAATAACCTGCTCATGGTGGTTCAGGGCAATGTCTCCCTGATGCTTTTAGACACGAATCCCAACCATCCCCATTATGAAATGCTGAAGATGATCGAAAAACAGGTTCACAGCGGGTCGAAACTAACCTCCCAGCTTCTCGGATACGCTCGAAAGGGCAGGTATGAGGTAAGACCCGTCAACCTGAACCAGCTCGTTGAAGAAACCTCTGAGGCCTTTGGCAGAACCCGAAAAAATATCACCATCCATCAGGAACTGGCAAAAGGCCTCTTCACCTGTGAGGCAGATCAGGGACAGATCGAACAGGTCCTGATGAATCTCCTCGTCAATGCAACAGATGCCATGCCGTTAGGGGGAGACCTCTATTTGAAAACGAATAATGTCACCCATAAAGAGATCAAAGCCAAGCTCTATCATCCCGCCTCAGGCGACTATGTCCAGTTGACCGTGACCGATACAGGCGTGGGTATGGATTCAAAGATCCTCGGACGAATCTTCGATCCTTTTTTTACGACGAAGGAGCTGGGAAGGGGGACAGGCCTTGGACTGGCTTCGGCCTATGGCATCATCAAAGGCCACGGTGGTTATATCGAAGTGGAATCCGAGAAAGGTCATGGAGCTACCTTCAAGGTCTATCTCCCTGCTTCGGGCAGACAGGTTCCCAAACCGGTGAAGACAACGGGTCCCATTTTGAAGGCAATCGGCACCGTGCTTCTGGTCGATGATGAAGAGGTCATTCTGGGGGTGGGGGAGAAATTTTTAAAAGTCCTGGGCTATAAAGTTCTGGTGGCTCAGAGCGGGGCAGAGGCGATTGAGATTTTCAGGAAGCATCATGACACCATCGACCTTGTCCTTCTCGATATGATCATGCCCCGTATGGGAGGCGGAGAGGTCTACGACCGATTGAAGGAGATCTCTCCGAAGGCAAAGATCCTTCTCTCCAGTGGCTACAGTATCGATGGAGAAGCTTCCAAAATATTGGAAAGGGGCTGCAACGGGTTTGTTCAGAAACCCTTTGACATCATGCAACTCTCTCAAAGCATCAGAGCCATTTTAAGATGATGAAGATTCTCATTGCGGAAGATGAACCGGTCTCCCGTCGCATCATTCAATCCCTGCTCGTCAAGTGGGGGTATGAGGTGGTGGTCACCCATAACGGTGTGGAGGCATGGGAGGCGATTCAAAGTGAAGGGGCGCCTTTACTGGTTATCCTCGACTGGATGATGCCCGGGATGGACGGGGCGGAGGTCTGTCAGAAAATCCGCCAGTCAGATCGCCTTAAACCCATCTATATTATTCTCCTTACGGCAAAAGACCGGAAGGAGGACCTCGTCACAGGCCTGCAGGCAGGGGCCAATGACTATATCACCAAGCCTTTCGATGTCAGAGAATTGCATGTTCGTATTCAGGTCGGTCAGCGTATGTTAGAATTGCAGCAAGCCCTGACCTGCAGGGTGAAAGAGCTCGAAGTTGCCCTCTCTAATGTCAAACAACTTCAGGGTCTTCTCCCCATCTGTTCCTACTGTAAAAAAATAAGAAATGATGGGAACTACTGGGAACAGGTGGATAAATATATTGTTGAACACTCTGAAGTCCAATTCAGTCACGGGATTTGTCCGGACTGCTATCAAAAGGTTGTGAAACCCGAGTTGGAGAAACTAAAACCCCCTGTTTAGTTATGAGTTCGGAGTTTAGAGTTCGGAGTTTTTAAAACTTTCTTTAGACGATTTATCATCACTCCGAACTCCGAACTAATTACTCCGAACTATTATTAAAAAAATCCTTCACCCTTTTGATGGCGCAGAACTCCCCGCACATCGTGCAGACATCCTTTTCATGAGACTTTCCCTCTTCATGATAACGCTTCGCCTTTTCAGGGTCGATGGAAAGCTCAATCTGTTTCTCCCAGTCGAAATTCCTTCGAGCCTTCGACATCTGGATATCTCTCTCAATTGCCTTCTTATTTCCCCGTGCGATATCCGCGGCATGGCCTGCAATCCTTGTGGCGATCACCCCTTCTCGGACATCCTCAATAGAGGGGAGTTTCAGATGTTCCGATGGTGTCACATAGCACAGAAAATCGGCTCCGGCTTTGCCGGCAATGGCTCCGCCGATGGCACAGGTGATGTGATCGTATCCAGGAGAGATATCGGTGACCAATGGCCCGAGAACATAGAAGGGAGCTCCCTTACACAATCTCTTTTCTAACAGAACATTTGCTTCAATCTGATCAAGAGGGACATGGCCTGGTCCCTCAATCATCACCTGAACTCCCTCAGCCCATGCCCTCTCCGTCAATTCTCCGAGAATGATCGTCTCCAGCACCTGGGGCCGGTCCGTGGCATCGGCCAGACAGCCGGGCCTCAATCCATCTCCCAGGCTCAGTGTGACATCATGCTTTTTTGCAATCTCGAGGAGCCGGTCATAATTCTCAAAGAGAGGATTTTCCTGCCCGTTATAAATCATCCATTCAATGAGGAAGGAGCCGCCGCGGCTCACTACTCCCGTGAGCCGATGGGCATGCCTCAGCCGCTCCACAGTATTCCGGGTCACCCCGCAATGGAGGGTCATGAAATCAACCCCTTCTTCCGCCTGGCGTTCGATGACTTCAAAAATATCCCCGACCCTCATCTTGGCAAGGGATTGCCTTTTTCTCACGGCTTCGACGGCCGCTTCATAGATGGGGACCGTTCCTACGGGGATGGGAGAATGACGGATGATCTCCCTCCGGATCGCCTCGATATCTCCACCGGTGCTCAGGTCCATCACGGTATCGGTTCCAGCCTGAATCGAAACCTCAAGTTTTTTCAGTTCCTCCTCCAGATCGATATGGTCAGAGGAGGTGCCGAGGTTCGTATTCACCTTGATCCGGAGCCCTTCTCCAATCCCCATAGGCTTGACTCCCGGGTGATTTCGATTGACCGGGATGACGATTCGGCCAGAAGCAATCTTTTCCCGAAGCCCTTCTGAGGAAACCTCTTCTTCTCTGGCGACCATCTCCATCTCTTTCGTGATGATGCCCTTCTGTGCTTCCATCTTTTGTGTCATATTATCACCTTCTCTTCTTTATTGTAGCCCCAACCTTCAGGTTGCGTTGCTGAACTTGCGCAGGCTAAAGTCTGCGGCTACCTTTAAGTCCTAAACACCAGTAGATCAAACCCGCCAATACCAGACTCGGCAATGATGAGCCGATGGGCCATGGAAAGGCCGCCTTGATTCCCAGGACCTTCTCCATCAACATCGGCGAAAAACCGAGATAGACGGCAAATCCAATCGCCCAGACGATGATGGCGAGTGGGTTTATACCTCTCCAGAACCAGTATTTTCCATTCTTTCTATAAAGATCCTCCACATCCATCAAACCCTTCTTTAAAAGGAAGTAATCAGCAAGAACGATCCCGAAAAGAGGACAGAACATGGCTCCGATGAAGAGGAGGAAATGTTCATAATCGAGAAGGGTCGGAAAGATGATGGCAACCCCTGTCCCCAGAATCCCACCCAGAATGACCCCTCTTCGTTCTCCCAATTTAGGAACGATATTCAGGCCAGAGAGCGCTGTGGAATAGATATCCAGAAAGGTGGTGGTGAAAGTGGAGAAGAGAACGATGATGAGAGCTGGGATGGCCCATCCGAACTTCAACATGAGATTCATCACCACGCCCGAAGGGTCAGAAGACTGGGTAGCCAGAGATGCGGCCAGCCCCAAAAGATACATCCAGGAAGAGACGATGAAGTACCCGATCCAGGTTCCCCAGAAGCTTGATTTCGAAGCGGTGGCAAAGCGCGAGTAGTCTGAAACCAGAGGAAGCCATGAGATGGGCATGGCGATGACAAGATCCATCCCGACCATAAAAGTAAAATCCTTCCCCCGCGGAATTTGAGAGAGCATTCCCCAGCCATATTCCCGAAAGACGATATAGGTCATGGCAAAACATAAAATCAACAGGAC
>JASEIE010000200.1 GCA_030024065.1 Thermodesulfobacteriota bacterium | reverse complement strand
CCTCTCCCCACTGGGGAGAGGGAAGGGTGAGGGGAAATTTCAAATATTTTTGGTTAAATTTTTCATAATGTCAGAAAATTTTAAATACGTAAATACGTTTATCTTAAACTTTTTGACTTAAGTCAAATTCATAAATTTCATAGCCTCCATAACCAAAAGTTGTGGAAAAAGGGGGGTATGGTAAATTTTTAATGGTTGTGATTTTATAAGGCAGGGTGTCAAAAGGAAGGAATTGAAAGTTCGCCTTTCTCAACGAGATTAAAGAGATATTCGAGGAATTTCTGTTCATGTCTAGAGAATTTCCTACCCTTATAGTAGGATATATAAAACTGTTGGATTGGATCGAAATGAGGAACAGATAAGGTCTGCAAAAGCCCCCATCGGACTTCTTGTTCAATAGTGCACCAGGGGAGGATCGAAAATCCTAATCTGCATTGGACTGAAAATTTGATTGCCTCGGTATTGTTAAGCTCCATTATTAGAGTCAGTTCTACTGGCCTATCTTTAAACCAATCTTCATAAGTTCCGCGGATATCTGAACCTTTCTCCCGACTTATAAAAGGAATTTTCTCAAGCTCTTTCCAACTGACTACTCTTTTTTTTAAACCATATTTTGGACTAATAACGACCTTAAGCCTATCCTTATAAAAAAGATGATTAACGATGGTAGCGTCATCTGAAATTTTACCAATAAAACCAAAGCTCACATCCCTCTTTTGGATTGCCTTGATCACATGATCGGTGTTATCCAAATACATTTCAAATTTTATGTCTGGATGCATATCTCCAAAGAGCTTCACCAATCTTGGTAGCACATAGATCCCCAGGGTAAGATTAGTTCCCATTATCAAGGTTCCTTTCACCTGACCTTTTTGTTCATTTATGACAATGTGGGATTCATTGTATAATCCAAGGATTCGATGGGCGTAATTTAAAAAAACTTTTCCATCATCGGTGAGAAATAATTTATTCTTTTCCCTTTCAAAAAGTTTTGTTTTGTACTCTTTCTCCAAAATTTTTATCTGCTTTGTTACCGCAGGCTGCGTCAGAAAGACTTCCTCACTGGCCTTCGAGAAACTATTATGCTTAACAACCGCGATAAAAGTTTTTAACAATTCCAAGTTCATCTCTGTTCATCCCTTGATTCGGAATCTTTCCTCTTATCTTGACATTGGTGCAATTCCTGCGAACTTTAAGCAATTTTAAACCTTTTTTCAATGTGAATTCAATGTTTCCCTGCCTGTCGTTAAGAGTAGGGTCTATATTTAAAGGCTCTCGCACCTACTTCACAAGGATGTAAATCGAGATCAAAATAACGAAGAGGGCAAATAACTTCTTCAAGCGGAGAGGGTGTGTTTTAAAAGAAACATACGCTCCCGCGCGTGCCAAAAGAACGGAACCAATGGCAAGGACGATTCCTCGCTGAAGATCAACAAATCCAATACTCCATGCGGGCAGATCCGGAATATTCAACCCATTCACAATATACCCTGTCACTGAAAACAAGGCGGTGATCACAATGGCAGCGCTCGATGTCCCGATGGCCAGTTTGATGGGCATTTTTAAAAAGTTGTACATAATCGGTATGACGAAAACTCCCCCACCAACTCCTGTCAGGGCTGAAACGACACCCGCCATAAGTCCAAGCCCTCCAAAACCAAGAAGGTTCAGCCTCGATGGGGCTTCCATCTTCCTTTGGGCCTTTACATCGCTTTCCATAAGCATGATTAGTGCGGTAATCAAGACGACGAGGGCAAAGATCACCTGAAGGAGCCTGCCACTTAGGTCTGCAGCCAGTCTCGTCATGGCGAGGGCGGTCAGGGCGCTCGAAAATCCAAGGACAAAAACTGCACGCCAATCGATGTTTTTCTGTTTGTTGTGCTGGTATGCGCTCATGAGGGAGGCAAAGACCACTACAAAAAGGCTGGTTCCAATGGCCATGTGGGTCATTATTGCAGGAGAGATGCCAGAATATTCGTAAAAGAAAATGAGGAGAGGAACGATCAATACACCACCGCCAACCCCAAACAGGCCGGCGAGAAAACCTATTGCGCATCCTATTGCAATAAAGAGAAAAAATTCGATCGGTGTCATATCACAATTTCAAAGGTCATCAGAGTATCAGGTTATCAGGAAGTGGATATCAGTATAGCAGAATATCAGAAAAACAAAACCTGATTTCCTGATACCCTGGTAGCCTCCATCCTGATTTCCTGATCACCTGATAACCTAATTTTATTCATACCTCAGCGCATCAATCGGATTGAGCAGCGAGGCTTTCCTCGCGGGGTAGAATCCAAAAAACACTCCCACCGAGCCTGCGAAGAGAAAGGCCAGAAGGATGGCCTCGATCGAGAATAGAACAGGCCACTCGGTAAAACTGGCGAGAATGAGTGTTCCGGCTATTCCGATCCCGATTCCAAGGATTCCCCCGACCAGACTGAGCACCAGAGACTCTATGAGGAACTGAAGAAGAATGTCCCTTCCCTTGGCACCCACGGCAATCCGGATGCCGATTTCCCTTGTTCTCTCGGTAACGGAGACGAGCATGATGTTCATGATCCCGATCCCGCCGACGATCAGGGAGATGGAGGCAATGGCGCCGAGAAGCAGAGACATCACCCTCGCCGATTCCTCTGCGCTGGACGCGATCTCCGTGAGGTTCCGAACCGAAAAATCATTCTCCTGACCGGGCTGAATGCGGTGTCTCTGGCGAAGAAGGTCTGTAATCTTCTCCTCGGCGTCTTTCATCACTCCAGCCTCCGCGGCCTGAACAGTGATCACCCTCACCATCCCGGGAAATCGCATTCCAAAAAGCCTTTTTTGAGCGGTTTTCAGGGGAACGAAGATCGTATCGTCCTGGTCCTGTCCCCATGTGGACTGACCTTTGGGCGCAAGCACACCGACCACTGTAAAGGGAACATTCTTGATACGGATGATCTGGCCAACTGCATCCATTCCTCCGAAGAGGTTCTCCACCACTGTCTTTCCCAAAATGCAAACCTTGGTTGCTCCATCAACATCCTGCTGGGTAAAGGAGTGGCCTGAGGTGAAAGACCATTCCCTGATTTCAAGCAGTTCAGGTGTTGTCCCGTAAACGACGGTGGACCAGTTCTGATTTCCATAAACCACCTGGGCCACACCGGAAAGGGTTGGGGCTGTAAGTTTGACGGATGGAACTTCTGTTTTAATGGCCTTGGCATCATCAATGCTAAGTGTCGGGGCGCTTCCTGCTCCGAACCGAAGTCCACCGCTGGTCGAACTCCCTGAAACCACGATGAGGATGTTTGATCCCATGCTGGCGATCTGTTCGGCAATCCGGGTCTTTGCCCCTGTTCCCACGGCAATCATGGTGATGACCGCTGCCACACCGATGATGATTCCCAGCATGGTGAGCGAAGAGCGCATCTTGTTGACCAGAAGGGCCCTCAGAGCAATGCGAAGACTGGCGAATAATGTTGTCATAAGACCATCAGGATAAGTAACTCAGGGCTTTAGCCCTGAACGTCATCAACGACCATTCCATCTTTAAATAGAATCTTCCTCTTAGCAAAGGAGGCAATGTCGTGCTCATGGGTGATCATGATGATCGTGATGCCCATCTGCCGATTGAGGCGCTGAAAAATACCCATGATCTCAACACTTGTCTTTGAATCGAGGTTGCCTGTCGGCTCATCGGCCAGGAGAATGGAAGGCTGGTTCACCAGAGCCCGTGCGATGGCCACCCGTTGTTGTTCTCCACCCGAGAGCTGGCCGGGATGGTGGTGGCCCCTTCCCTCAAGGCCTACCGAAGAGAGGGCTTCCCGTGCCAACTCCTTCCGTCCGGAGGTTGGGGTTTTTGAGTAGATCAGGGGGAGTTCGATATTTTCCAGTGCGGATGTCCTGGCCAGAAGGTTGAACCCCTGAAAGACGAAACCGATCTTCTGATTCCGTATCTCCGCCAGCTCGTCTCGGGAAAGATGCTCACCCTCGATCCCATCCAGAAGATACTGGCCGCTGGTGGGTTGATCGAGGAATCCGAGGATATTCATGAAGGTTGATTTGCCTGATCCCGAGGCCCCCATGACGGCGACAAATTCTCCCCTGTCGATCGAGACGGAAACGCCCCTGAGCGCATGCACTTCCACTTCCCCCAGATAGTAAACCTTCACCAAATCCCTGACCTCAATTAATGAGTCCATATTCTCTCTAAGCTGCATAGACAGAACGCTGAAGGAGTCGAATAGTCATATAGTCACTTAGTCGTATAGTCAAGAATTACAAGACTATGAGACTACAAGGCTATGGGACTATTGAATTTTAAACGCTTAGCGCTTTGCGAAATTACTTGCTCAGTCCCCTCATAGAGGGCTGCGAAGTCTTACTCTGGCTCTGACCTTTTTTAATCCCGGTCTCCTCCACGATGACTTCCATCCCCTCCCGAAGCTCCCCTGATACAACCTCACTGAAGGTTCCATCTGTAATGCCGAGGACAATGGAAACGGGAAGCGGTTTTCCCTCAGGAGAAAGAATCCACACCCTGCCAGGTTGTCTTTGTCTCCCCTGTGAGGATTGGTTTAACTCGCTCAACTTCTTCTTCTGCTCCTCTGTGAGCAACCCGGCTATCTTTTGTCGTATTAAGCTCTGAATTCGAATCCTCGCCTCCTCGGGCTTCGATTTTTCACGGATTTCCTGAATCTCCGGCCGCGATGACTGGAGGATCATCTCGACCCTGGACTGCTGGTCCTGGGTGAGGTTGAGTTCACTGACTAATCTCTCTACCATCTGCCGCCCCGGGGACTGGGAACCTCCTTTCGACTGCCGGTCTGGGGACTGGGAACCCTCCTTGGACTGCTGTCCCGGCGACTTGGAACCCTCCCCTCCTTTTTTCACGGTCTCCTCTTTCTTTGCCATCTCAGGCCGGAACCGGAGCGCTGCATTGGGAATCTTTAAAACCCCTTCCTGATGGACAAGCAGGATGGAGACGTTGGCTGTCATCCCGGGTTTGAGCCTCAACTCCCTGTTCTCCACCTCGACCACCACAACATAGGTCACCACATTCTGAACGGTAATGGGCGCATTGCGGATCTCCGAAACCCTACCCCGAAAGGTCCTTTCAGGGTAGGCATCCACCGTAAAAGTCGTCTCCTGCCCTTTCTCAATACGGCCGATATCCGCTTCGCTCACATTGGTATCGACCTGCATCCGGGTGAGGTCTTTCGCAATCGTGAAAAGGGTCGGAGCCTGGAGGCTTGCCGCCACGGTCTGGCCCACATCCACATTTCTTGAGATCACAACCCCGCTGACCGGTGAGCGGATCGTCGTATATCTCAAGTTCGTCTCCGCAAGTTTCAGGCCGGCCCTGGCCTGCTCCACTTGTGCCTTTGCCGATTCGACCTGAGCCTTCGATGATTCCACCTGGGCCTTCGACACCTCTCTCTGGGCAACAGCCGTATCATAATTGGCCTGTGCGGTATCCAGTGTGGCCTGAGCAACCATTTTCTTTTCGGCCAGTTCCCTGTTTCGATCCAGAGTCCTCTTCGTATCCAGGACGCTCACCTCCGCCTTTGTAAGGTTGGCATGGGCGCTCTGGAGGTTCGCCTGGGCATTCAGGAGGCTGGCCTGGGCATTTAAAAGACTGGCCCTTCCCTGTTCGACCTGGGCTTCGAAGATCGCCGGATCAATCTGGACAATCACTTCCCCTTCCTTAACGCGGGAATTAAAGTCGGCATAGAGGGCTTTGATCATCCCTGAAACCTGACTCCCCACTAAAACCGTGGTGACCGGAGTGATCGTACCGGTCGCCGTCACAATCAGGCTGATCTCCCCACGTTCGACCCTGATCATCCTGAATTTCTGGTTGGAACCCTTCTGCGCAGTCATCCGGTAGAGGAAAAATCCTCCGGCGGTGATCGCAATCAGACTGATGATGATCGTGAACAGATATTTCTTTCTTCGACTGGCCATTTAATGGTCCTTTCTCTTCTTTCTGAACTGGAGACGAATCGGGACTCCATCAAAACCAAAAGCCTCCCGCATCCGGTTCACCAGATAGCGTTCGTAAGAAAAATGGATGCCCTCCGGAATGTTGGTATAGATGAAAAAAGTGGGAGGCGCTGTAGTGACCTGTGTGATATAGTTCAACTTCACCCTCCTGTTTTTATAAAGGGGAGGATGGATATTTTCAACCCACTGGCCAAAATATTTATTTAAGGGTGAGGTGGAAATTCTCTTCTTCGTCTGTTCTGCCACATCGTCTATCATATCCAGGACCTTCTTCACCCTTTGACCTGTCTGGGCGGAGATGAAAAGGATGGGGGCGTAGGAGAGATATTTCAGTTCTTCATATATCTTCTTTTGAAAGCGGACCATGGTCTGAGAATCTTTTTCTGCGAGATCCCACTTATTGACAACGATGAGGCATCCCTTCCCTTTTTCATGGATAAATCCGCCGATTCGGGCATCCTGATCAGTCACTAACTCTTTTGAATCTAACAAAAGGATGGCAACATTGCAACGGTCAATCGTCCGAAGGGCTTCCACAATGCTATATTTCTCCAGCCGCAGGCTGATCCGGCTCTTCCTCCTGATGCCCGCCGTATCGATGAGGACATATCTCTTCCCGTCCCTTTCAAATCGGGTGTCGATGGCATCACGGGTGGTTCCCGGTGCCTCGTCCACAATCACCCTCTTATACCCCAGGATGCGATTGAGCAGGGACGACTTGCCCACATTCGGCCTTCCTAACAGGGCCACCCTTGTCACTTCTCCATCTCCTTCCTCTTCAACCATCTCGGGAACGACTTTCATCACCTCATCCATCAGCTCATTCATCCCATACCGGTGCTCTGCAGAAATGGAAAAGATCCGCTCCACACCCAACCCAAAAAATTCAAACGCTTTCTCTTCATATTTAGGCCCATCAATCTTGTTAACGATATAAAACACAGTCTTATTCTGTCGCCTCAGGATATCGGCGATCTCCCTGTCCGAAGGGGTCAGCCCCTCCTTCCCGTCCATCATGAAGAGGATCACATCAGCCTCTCCCATGGCCAGCTCACATTGCTCCCGCATCTGGATGAAGATCCGGTTCCGGGAGACAGGCTCGAAACCACCGGTGTCGATCAGAGCAAAGCTCTTTCCCTCCCACTCCACATCGATATAGTTCCGATCCCGGGTCACGCCGGGCTCATTATAGACGATCGCCTTCTTTCCTCCCGCGATTCGGTTAAACAGCGTGGACTTCCCGACGTTGGGCCTTCCAACAATGGCGATGATGGGTTTCATGGTCCTTTTCCCCGAATAATCAGTAATTATTATAAAACAACTGTTGATTCTAAACAATTAAACACTTCTGAGTTTACTGTGATTCAGACAGTAGACCTTAGACTTCAGACCTGCCTACCGCAGGCAGGCATTAGACTGAAGGGTGGAAATGGCAAGAGATTACACAAAGATAAAGGCATGGCAGATAGCACCTGCC
>JASEIE010000001.1:24219-50875 GCA_030024065.1 Thermodesulfobacteriota bacterium | reverse complement strand
TACAGGTTTTCCCCTCTTTGTCACAACGATTTCCTCTTTCTTCTCAAGGGCATCCTTTATCAACCGACTGAACCCCTTTTTCCCTTCAGCCACGCTAACACTTGTACTTTTCATATACCCTCCAATATAGTCATTACTTATGACTGATTATATGACTACAAACAACGGTTGTCAAGGATCTGGGACTGGGGTGTCTGGAACTGGGGGTAGAAGGCCTCCGGGGTCTATCGTGTTTTGATCCTTTACACGTCTCGACCAAAATGTCAACATCGCTACTGGTTGTAGCTTCTCCTTTTGCCAAAGACCGGAAGATCGCAGCCTTTGTGATTCCGTACTGTTGAAGTATTGGTGTGATTTTCTCTTTGATTTCCTGGATGGACTCCATTCTAAGAATGCTCCCCATGCTTCGTTTTTATATTGTTCAGAAGTTTAACAATCAGTGGCTTTATTGAGGGTATATCTGTTTTTACTGTCTCCCATACCGTTTCAAGATCAACCCCAAAGTATTCATGAATAAGAATATCTCTCATGCCCGTAATGTCACGCCACGGAATATCACTGAATCTCTGACGAAACTCCGCAGGAACATGTTTTAGAGCTTCTCCAATTATCTCAATCGCTCTTATGACAGCAAAAATAGTTTTCTCATCTTTAAGGAATTCTTCATATGTCATATCGATAATAAAAAGTTCGGCCTTCTCCATTGCATTCAAGGTATCTTCAAGAAAATCTATCACTTCCCGTTTGCTATACATAAATTACTTCGTTGAGGATTCTCCGGCCTATTCTTGGCTTAAGTGCCCTTTTCATCACAAGATCCACATTGATCCCCAAGAGATCTGATAGATAATTTTTTAGGTTAATGAACCTTAGCATTCCAACAGGTCTTTTAAATTCAACCAAAATATCAACGTCACTTGTTTCTTTCTGCTCTTCCCTTAAATATGATCCAAAGACACCTATTTCCTTTACTCCGTATTTTTCTATGAGCTCGATCTTATGCTCTGCAAGAAGTGTTCTTATGTCTGCAATGGTTTTCATTTTAAAGTCTCCACCACTTCCTGTCTTCCTGGCTTCCTTATTATAATGATTAAACAAAAAAAGCAAGATAAATCATTATCTTGCTTTTAAAAACAGAGTGGATGGTTAGAAGGTCAGGGTTACGATGCCTACTCCTTTTCTATCATTACATTATTCCACCATTCCAATATTCCATTTTTATTATTCCACCATTCCATTATTCCAATATTCCAGCATCAAGTTCTCATTTGGCCCATTTATCAGCAGGGGTTTTAGTTCCCCGATTATCAATAAATAAACTCCCATCGCCGAGCTGCCTTGCGGTCACAGGTGTTGCTTCTGCGGTATAAGTATTTGCTGTTAAGACAGCTGCAAGATCATCAAAATCGATGTTATAATCTCCGGCCACTGCCGGGACTCCCCATGTATTTCGAAGCTCCACTAAGCTGGTAGAATAGCTTCCCCTTTCAGCCCTTCGCATCTCCTGGGCGGCCCTGAATTGTTCCAGGGCCACCTTTGCATCGGCCCGGCGCGCTCTCTGCATATACCCGGTGTAGCTGGGTATGGCTATGGCCGCCAAAATCCCCACAATTATTACCACTATTAATAATTCAATAAGGGTGAGTCCTTTATTAGATTTCATTGTAATCCCTCTTTAGATCTTAAAAATAATTATAAATTCGTTAATCATTTCCTCAACTTAAAAACTTTCTCCACTTAATTGTACTCCGTTAACTCCTGGGTCTCAAATGAACAGGAAAACCCGCAGACCATCCCCAAGTCCAACTGGATGAACCATCACCATTTAACGTTGGTGTTAGCGTTAATATCTCTCCATCAACCATGGGGTGAATATCTTGTATGGTGGCTGAGATGATTCCATTTACTACAGATATTGCAGAAATTCTTGTAACACTCCCTAATCCAATCCCTAAACTATTTCTGACCTCATTAATTGTTGGGCAATTCGGCCACAATTCATTTTCTTGGCGAAAAGCTGAAGCAGCGCTTTTCACATTTGCCATTGCATTCTCAACTTCTGTCAATTTTGCCCTAATTTTATAGCCTTCAAAAAAAGGAATAGCAACCGCTGCCAAAATGCCAACGATTGCAATCACGATTAGAAGTTCAATAAGGGTGAAACCCGATTTCGACTTCTTCACATAAAAACCGTTGCTGTTAAAGGGTAAAAGTCTTTTCTGACTTAATAAATTAGTTGGCGCTCGAAAATTTTCCTTTGGCTTCGAGCGCCAACTAATTTGTTTTAACTTCAGACCTTAAATTCAATTACCTTCTTGGCAGGTAAGCAGCCCTGATGGAGCCGCTCCAATTCCATGTTATTGATGAATCAGTCGCATTTACAGATGGAATGAGCATAATCGTTGAGCCATCAACAACTCCATCAACAAGTTGAACTGTAGCTGTAATAGTTCCAGCGCCAGTGCCAGAGCCACCTAGGACATTCATTAATTGAATTCTTGTTAATGCAAGTAATGAAACTCCCAAAGTTGTCTGAATGGCAGGTATATCTTCGCAATTTGGCCAATTTCCTGTGCCTGCACCTACAGCTTCTTGATAAAAAGCGGCCGCTGCGCTTGCCACATTGCTCATACCATTGGTCACTTCTGTCAGTCTTGCTTTGATGGTCTGGGTACGGTACATCGGGATAGCAATGGCTGCCAGGATTCCAATGATGGCAATAACGATCAACAACTCGATCAATGTAAAACCTTTCTGTTTTCTTAACATATTTCTTAACATAATTAAATCCTCCTTTTATGATAGTTTATTGTTTAAGGGTTACGGTAATGAAGCCCGTCTTATTTAATACTCACCTCCTTCTTATTAAAATTTTGATATCTAAACAGCATAATTTATGCCAAATTATAAAATTGAATAAAAAATTATAATTATTATCTAATTAGTTGATATCGTTTATCTTTTATATTCCACAATCTCGTTGCACTCATTTTTAAATTTATTAAAAAAATTCAAACTTCATAAAGAATCTCACTTTTTGTCCATTCGGTGACAAAATTTGCTATAAGGAAGCCAGGAATACAGGAGAATTTAATATGCTTTTTTCATCATGCCTTCTTGAATTCCTAATAAGGAAGCCGGTTTGGGTTAAAGAGTTATTAAGATCACGATTTCAGAGCTGCCTCTACTTCTTTAAATATACGTTTTGCAATGGCAAAGGCTTTTTGAGCTTCTGCTTCGGATGGCTCTCCTAACGGAAGTAACCCTGTTTCTGCAGGGTATCTCCCTCTGTAAATATTATCTATCAGGACTACTTCTTCATCGGAAAGATCAATTTTGATATTGTATTTTTCTCCGATTGTTACCAATCGTTCAATGCTATGTATTCTCTCCAGTTCCCACCCCTCTTTTAATAACCTTGCTTTTATCGATTTTTCTATTGACTGCTGGGAATGAAAACAAGAACCTCTAAAAAATCTACCCCCTAAAAGGTATTCAGCCATATTCAACTCGTCATGGGCCTGTTTAAGCCATTCCTCTATAGCTTCTTTCATATATAAAGACCTCCCTTCCTTGAGAATCAGTCTTAAGAATGGACTTCCTCTATTATGATATTTATTAAAGATGGAAAGTGGAATAATGAATGGATCAATATCAAATCTTCTATAATAATTTTTCAGACATTTATGAAGCGTAAGATTGATATCACTGGTTATTCCTGTTTTGTCATCAACAATTACCAATAAGTCCAGATCTTGTCCAACACCTTCTTTAGCCACAGAACCAAAAACAAAAACCGAAACAGGTCTAACAGCTTCTATAATGACATTGGAAACTTCCTTTGCATCTTCAATTGTTACCATACTCTTTTTCAAACCTGGAATCGGTATAATTTCCCCCCGTTAGAAAGCCCCGCCATTTATGGCGAGACCCATAGCAATTTTCAACGGGTCAGGGGATGACATAAGATATAAATAAACCCCGTTAGAAATTCCAGCGGGCCTTCGCCGCGCCGAAGTGGCTCCGGCCACGCAGGCGGGGCATTAAACCCCGCCGGAATTATTCTGAAATGTAACCCACAACCCCGCTGCAGAGCAGCGGGGCATTATTTCTAACGGGGTAAAGCTTCCCTCCGGGCCAGAAGGCCCTCTGGGCTGGCGGCAATTCCTTATAGAAAGGGCGGGGTTAAGGCCCCGTCCTTTCAAACGGGGTTCACTGTTGTGATGAAGAATGAACTGCCCGAAATGATTAAAACTACTTAGAATTATTAAATCTTTCTATATCAAAAGTCAACCCTTCAATTCTTCGTTCTAAAGGCCAGAGCTTGGCTCAGTGTTGATCCTGAGTAAGCCCTTGCTCCGATGAAAATGGTCATTGGGTTAAGGTGAGGAAGCTGGTTTTGGTTAAGGTCGATGGGTTAAGGCAAAATATTTTTGGACAAACGACCTAACCCATTAACTAACCCCTTAACGAAACGGGCATCCCTGCCTACCGGCAGGCAGGCGGTCCCGACCGAGGGCGGGGCAGGCAGGTTTACCGTTGCCGTTGGACGAAGCCCCTTTCTACATTAGGGTTTTGTGCCGATTACGGTCCAGCTATATCCGTGACGGTGGTGGACTCGGACATTAACAAATCTTCCGTCTTCTAACAATTTTATGGCTTCCTGTCTTGTATAATATTTTGCATAGGCAGGATTAAGCTGATCGTAAATGATGAGTCTCTGCTTTTCGGGAGACATCTTCTCAAGGATTGATAAAAGATACTCTTTCAGGGGTAATGGAAACCTGTGGCAAAGACGAGTATAAAGGTTGAGGGGGTAGTAAACAAGCCAAACGAGTGATGAAAGAGCCAGATGGGGCAATCGTCTTGTCAGGACTCTCAGTGGTTGGATAAGTGCAAGATAGAGCTCATTTCCTTCTATTCCATATAGCCATACAAAAAATTGTCCTCCTGGCCGTAATGCTCTAAACGCCGCCTCAACGACTGGTTTTGGATCGGGGATATGGTGTAAGACTCCGATTGAAAAAATATAATCTAAATCACCATAGGCGGGTAATTGATCTCCTGTCATTTTAAGACAGGTCGCTCTTTCAGAATTTCGAATATTACGAACCAAAACCGCAAATGCATCGGATGGTTCCACAGCGACAACATGCTGAACGCCAGATTCAAGTAACATATTAACAATCCTGCCCGCCCCGCTTCCAATTTCCGCGACCTTACAATTTTTAAGATCCTCTGTCTTTAAAAAAGGGGAGAGAATATCTGAGAACAATTCAAGAGAACCGTAATACCCCTCGTTATCCGAATATCGTAGCCATTGTTTTCCGAAATCCTTTATTGTCTGGTCTTCAGCGTTCATGCGATATCCCCTTTAAGCTTAAGAAATTATAACAGAGATTCGCTTTCAAAACGAGGAAATTCATCGCTTCTGCATTGACGAATAACCTGTTGATATGGTATGAGGATTGCATAATATTAATCTGAAATGAAAAATTCCTCCAGTCGAATGAAACCTGAAGAATTTAAAGAGTGGAATGAGCAGATGGTGAAGAAGTATGATCCTGATTCCTTCCACCACCATCATAATCCGTTTATCCGTTTCATTGAGAGCAAAAGAGTCAGATCCATCTTTAAAATGATGGATATCCACAAAGATGATTTTGTCGTTGAAATTGGTTGTGGAGCTGGAAATGTCATTGAAAAAGTTGTTTCCGGGAAATTATTTGGAACAGATATTTCACCTTCCATCCTTTTGAAAGCCAAAGAAAAGCTGAACCAAAAAGTACAGTTATTTCAGGCCGATGCAGAAATTCTCCCCTGTAAAGATCAGGTATTTATGCAAGTGATTTGCTCGGAAGTCCTTGAACATCTTTTAGATCCCTCTGCCGCTCTAAACGAAATAGCGAGGATTCTAAAGAAAGAAGGGACCGCTATCATTTCTATACCAAATGAATCAATGATCAATCGAATCAAGAGTATTTTAATACGTCTGGGGATATTTAAATGGCTATTCCAAAAGAAGGGGGATTATCAAGAAATGCCAGAGAGGATGGAGGATGAATGGCATCTTCATACGTTCAAGCTAAAAGAATGGTTCGTTCTTTTCGATAAATTATTCAAAGTGACTCGGGTGAAGAAGATCCCTTTCTCGTGCCTCCCATTAAGATATGTCGTTCGCCTTGAAAAAATAGTATGAAAAAAATAACTTATGACATTGAATGGGATCTTGAAAGGTCTCATTGGTGGTTCGACGGAAGAAGAAGGTTACTCAAATTCCTCATCTCTTCTTTAGATATTCGGAAGAATTCTCCGGTCATCGATGTGGGTTGTGGGGTGGGTTCTAATTTAACTCTCCTCAAATCAATGGGTTATAAAGTGATAGGAATCGATTCAGAGATTTACAGCCTTTCTTTAGCCCGAAAAGTTTCCGGTGTTCCTCTCGTCAATGGTGACTTGCTAATGCTACCGGTCAAATCGAACGCAATAAGCCTTTTAATAGCCACAGATATTCTGGAACATTTAGAGAAAGATGCTATTGGCCTTAGAGAAATTTATCGTTCTTTGGAAGAAGGAGGAAAAGTGATTTTGACCGTCCCCGCATTTCGGTTCCTATGGGGGACCCAAGATATTGTCGGAATGCATAAGCAGCGATATACGAAGAAGGAACTCCTAAGGAAAATAGAGCAAGAGGGATTTATTATATTGAAGTCATCCTATTTTAACCTTATCCTCTTTTTCCCAATCCTTCTTATGAGGCGAATGATCCGCCTTTTTGGACTGAAGATTCAATCAGAAAATAAGATCAATCATCCCATAATCAATTTCTTTCTTAAAATATTATTTTCAGTTGAGCCCTATCTATTAAAAAATATTTCATTCCCCTTTGGGGTCTCTATTTTCTGTATAGCAAAAAAGGGGTAAGTTTTTAGAATGAAATACCCTAAAAAGAAAGAATTTATCATTCTCATTATTTGCATCATTGCCGGTTTTACCCTGAGGTTTTACACCTTCGACCAAAAATCCCTCTGGGTTGATGAAGTTTATACCTTTAACGACTCAAGGTATGGGCTTAATGAACAATTAACATTCTATAAGGAGAATCCGTTCTATCTTCATCCTCCCCTCTTTTTCACCCTTACCCACCAATTTTACCCATTCACCAAACCAGAAAGAGACCTCCGTATTATTCCTCTCATCTTTGGCACCCTCTCCATCCCCATGATCTACCTCCTTGCAAGATCTTTTTCTTTGGGTATCGCCCTCCCTTGTGCCCTCTCCCTCACCTTCATGGCCTACCACATCAGCCTCTCTCAAGACGGGCGTTCCTACTCCCTGCTCATGTTTCTCGGAATGGCCGGTCTCTACTTTTTTTTAAAACACCTTAAGACCTCAAAAAATAGATATTTGATCCTTGTTGCGCTTTTGTTCGCTATTTTATTTCATACGAGTTACAGCTCTATTCCATTTATTGCCCTATCCCAGATTCTCTGGTTCTACCGACCAAGTGAAGAGGTTAAGAAACTCACTCTTTCCTCTTTCCTTACCTTAAATGGCCTCATCCTGCTCTTCTGCCTCCCATGGATCAGCTTCGTGGTGGCCAATTATATAGGGCAACCCTTGATGGATTCGCGTCACACTGAAGGCACTGGCTCCTTCTTTCATATCCTATATGGAGTACTTCATGATTGGGTGCCTAACTCCCCACTCACGATTGTTTCAGTCATCCTGCTCATTCTTTTCCCCATCTTCTCAAAATTTCGGAAGAATGGACTCGTTCTTTTGGCCGTCTTTGCCCTTCCCATAGGAGGACTCTACCTCTTCTGTAAATTACTCGACATCTCCCATTTCATCACTTCCAGGTATTTTATTAACTTCCTTCCCCTCTTCTTCATCACTCTCTTCCTATCTCTTGATGCCATGGAGGTGAGATTTGAAAGATTAAGAAGATTCTTGAGGTTGAGGCTCCTTTTTGTCATCCTCTTTATTGCATCCAATCTTATGATTCTCCCTCTCTATTACCGCTCCGAGAAGCAAGACTTCAAAGGGCTGGTCACTTACCTAAAAGGGCACCTCAGAGACGGGGATAAGATTGTTGTCGGGGGTACATCATTTATTCCACCAATCTTACATTACTTTGGCGCTCACCCAGAAGGTCGGCATCATCTGTTGATGGCTGTGAAGGTTTCAGAAAAAGAGATTGAATATAGAATTGGTTTGGTTTCCCAAGATATTAAATTCACTATCCTTTACTCTGAATCCCATTGGTTCCAATACTTCTCAGACGGTAGCCGGTTATGGATTGTTGCAGATAAAATGAATACGAAAAGATTGAAATCGGAAATCGACTGTGTTTTGAAGGGATATTTCGATGGGAGTTTTCTAAATTTAAATAGATTTCCAACTGATGTCTCAATGTATCTTCTTCTCTGGGATCCTAAATCACCAAATGGAAAAGGGATCGATTTGCCGATTGAATAAATTGAATTTAGGACTGAGGGCTTAGGATGAAGGGCTGAGGACTGAGTGTTATGGGTAACTCAAAGCGAAAAGAAATTTTTATCCTCCTTCTCTGTCTTCTCATGGGCTTCGCCCTCAGATTTTATACCTTTGACCAGAAATCCCTCTGGATGGATGAAATCTATACCTTTAATGATTCGAGGGATGATTTTAAGGGGCAACTTAAATTTTACAGTGAGAATCCGACCTTCCTCCACCCACCTCTTTTCTTTATGATGACCCATTTATTCTATCCTTTTGAAAAACCCGAACGAGAGCTTCGAATCATTCCCCTTATCTTTGGAATCCTATCTATCCCCATGATCTATCTCCTTGCAAGACAATTCTCCTCAAGCATAGCCATCCCATGTGCACTCTCCCTTGCCTTCATGACTTATCATGTCAGCCTCTCTCAAGACGCCCGTTCCTATACATTCCTTATGTTTTTTGGAATGGTCGGGGTATTCTTTTTTATGAAACACCTTCAAACCCAAAAGAAGGCCTATTTATTTTTTGTTGCGCTTTCTTTCGCGATTCTATTTCATACCAGCTACAGTTCTATCCCGTTTATTGCCCTTTCTCAGATTCTCTTGTTTTATCGAACAGATGAAGATAAAAAGCCCCCTTTTTTTTCCTCCTTCTTCATTTTAAACGGCCTTATTCTTTTATTCTGTCTCCCATGGCTTACATTTTTAGCATCCCATTACAAGGGTCAAACTGTGGCGGATCTCTGGAATATCAAGGAACCTCTCTCCCTTTGGAATATCCTATACGGAGTTTTTTATGATTGGGCGCCCCAAACACCCCTAATAGTAACTTCAATGATTCTACTGATTGTTTTTGTCTTCTTTTCAAAAAATAGGAGAAACGCTATCGTGCTCCTCTCTATTTTCATTCTTCCTATCGGAGGGCTTTATTTATATTGCAAATATTTTAATATTACTCATTTTGTTACCTCAAAATATTTTATTGGTTTCCTCCCTCTTTTTTTAATAACCATCTTTTTGTCTCTTAATAAGATTGAAACAAGGTTTGATAAATTAAATAAATTTATAAGCTTGAAGCTCCTGTTCTTAATCCTTTTTATCGCATCCAACCTTGTAATCCTCCCTCTCTATTATCGATCCGAGAAACAAGACTACAGAGGTCTGGTGAATTATTTGAAAAGTCAACTCCGAGACGGTGACAAGGTCATTGTTGGGAATGTACCCTATATGGGAGTGATGCTTCATTATTTTGAGATTTACCCTGCGGGACGGCATTACACCATTCCGGCACGGATCGTTTCAAACGGAGAGCTTGAGCATAGAATGACTTTAATTTATCGGAATATTCGATTTACCATCATCTACTCCAAATCCCACTGGTTCGAATATCTGAAAGATGGTAGTCGTCTCTGGATTGTTGCAGATAAGGAAAATGCAAAATTCATTATGGAAAGAATGCCTTGTCCTCTGAAGGGTTATTTTGACGGAAGTTTCATGAATATGGTTAGATTTCCGTCAGATGTTTCCATCTACCTGTTTCTCTGGGACCCCAAATCACCTGATGAAAAGGGAATTGATATGCCGATTGAATAAAAAGGACTGAGAGCTAATAATTAATGGACTGGGTGCCGAGCTATGAAGGACTGAGTAAAATAATATGGACAAAATAAAACAAAAAGAAATTGTAATCTTACTCCTTTGCCTCCTCTTTGGATTCGCACTGAGATTCTATACCTTTGATCAAAAATCCCTATGGGTGGACGAAGTCCATACCTTTAATGATTCCAGAGATGACCTGAAAGGCCAGATAAAATTCTATAAAGAAAATCCCACCTTTCTCCATCCTCCCTTCTTTTTCATCCTCATCCATCAATTTTACCCTTTCACCAAACCCGAAAGGGACCTCCGAATCATCCCTCTCATCTTCGGAACCCTCTCCATCCTCATGCTTTATCTCCTGGCAAGACAATTCTCCTCTGGCATCGCCCTTCCCTGCACTCTCTCTTTAACCCTCATGACCTACCATATCAGCCTTTCCCAGGACGGTCGCTCTTACTCCCTGCTCATGTTCCTTGGAATGGTAGGGCTTTACTTTTTTTTGAAACACCTTAAAACCTTAAAAAATAGATACTTAATCCTTGTCGCGCTTTTGTTCGCTGTTTTATTTCATACGAGTTACAGCTCTATTCCATTTATTGCCCTCTCCCAGATTCTCTGGTTCTATCGACCAAGCGAAGAAGTCAAGAAACCAGCCCTCTCCTCCTTCCTCACCCTCAATGGCCTCATCCTTCTCTTCTGTCTTCCCTGGATCTTCTTTGTACTACTCAACTACCAAGGCCAAACCATCATGGACCCCTTTCATACTGAAAGCCCTGGTTCCTTCTTCTATATCCTCTACGGAGTATTACATGATTGGGTGCCCCATGCCCCTCTGATGATTGTTTCCATCATCCTGCTTATTCTCCTCCCAATCTTCTCAAAGTATAAAAAGAATGCTCTCGTTCTCTTGGCCGTCTTCGTCCTTCCCGTAGGAGGACTCTACCTCTTCTGCAAATTACTCAATATCACCCATTTTATCACCTCCCGATACTTCATCAATTTTCTCCCTCTTTTCTTCATCACGCTCTTCTTATCTCTTGAGGCCATGGAGGTTAAATTTGAGAGATTAAGAAAATTCATGCGGTTGAGACTTCTTTTTGTCATCCTCTTTGTTGCATCCAATCTTATGATTCTCCCTCTCTATTACCGCTCCGAGAAGCAAGACTTCAAAGGGCTGGTCACTTACCTAAAAGGGCACATCAGAGACGGGGATAAGATTTTCAGTGCAGAGATGGTATACTTTCCAGGGATATTACATTATTTTGAGGCATATCCAGAAACTCGGCATCACCTCATTCCATTTTGGAAGGTTTCAGGAGAAATTGAACATGGGAAATCTTTCATGTATCGAAACCGAAAATTTACCGTCTATCATTCCAAAAACTGCTGCACCCGATATGTTGCGGATGGGAGTCGGTTATGGATTATTGTAGCTAAATGGGATGCTAAGAAGCTTAAAGGAAACGCTCGAGCTGTTTTTAAAGGATATTTCGACGGGAGTTTTTTGACTTACGATAGATTTCCTGCTGATGCTTCCATGTATCTTTTTCTTTGGGATCCTTCCTCTCCAGAAGAGAAAGGGATTGATATGCCGATAGAATAAAAAAATTGAGGACTGAGTGCTGAGGGCTTAGGACTGAGGACTGAGTATGAGGGGATTATGAGTAACTCAAAAGGAAAAGAAATTTTTATCCTTCTTCTCTGTCTCATCTTGGGCTTCGCTTTGAGATTTTACACCTTCGATCAAAAATCACTCTGGATGGATGAAGTCCATACCTTTAATGATTCGAGAGATGACTTCAAAGGCCAAATCAAATTTTATAAAGAAAACCCGTCCTTTCTCCATCCTCCCTTCTTTTTCATCCTCACCCATCAATTTTACCCCTTCACCAAACCCGAAAGAGACCTCCGCATCATCCCCCTCATCTTTGGAACCCTCTCCATAGGAATGATCTATCTCCTTGCAAGATCATTCTCTCCAGGTATCCCTTTACCCTGCACCATCTCTCTCACCCTCATGACCTACCACATCAGCCTCTCTCAGGATGGACGCTCCTATTCCCTGCTCATGTTCCTTGGAATGGCCGGTCTCTACTTTTTTTTAAAACACCTTAAAACCTCCAAGAATAGATATTTGATTCTTGTTGCGCTTTTGTTCGCTGTTTTATTTCATACGAGTTACAGCTCTATTCCATTTATTGCCCTCTCCCAAATTCTCTGGTTCTATCGACCAAGAGAAGAAGTCAAGAAACCAGCCCTCTCCTCATTCTTGGTCTTAAATGGCCTCATCCTTCTCTTCTGTCTCCCATGGATCTTCTTCGTCATCATCAATTATAAAGGCCAAACCATCATGGACCCCTTTCATACTGAAAGCCCTGGTTCCTTCTTCTATATCCTCTATGGAATATTACATGATTGGGTGCCCCACACACCCTTGACCATAATCTCTGTCATCTTGCTTATTCTCTTTCCTGTTTTTTCTAAAAATAAAAAGAATGCTCTCGTTCTCTTGGCTGTATTCGTTCTTCCCATCGGAGGACTCTATTTATTTTGTTCACTACTCAACATCACCCATTTCATCACCTCCAGGTATTTTATTAACTTCCTTCCCCTCTTCCTCCTCGCCCTCTTTCTATCATTGGATGCCATTGAGATGAGATTTGAAACCCTAAAAAAATTTCTACGACTGAAACTTCTCTTCCTTATCCTCCTGATCGCCTCCAACCTCATCATACTTCCCCTCTATTACCGCTCTGAAAAACAGGACTTCAGGGGCCTCGTCACCTACCTAAAAAACCATCTGCAAGAAGGGGATAAAATTATTGTCGGAGCTACTGGGTATATGCCACCGATCCTCCATTATTTTGGGGTATATCCTGAACGACGCCATCACATCATGCAGTTCTCTAAGGATTCAGAAAAGATCATTAAAGTTCAAAAGCTTTTTACTTATCGAGGGAATACATTTATGATCATTTATTCCAAGACCTGTTGTTCCGAGTTTGTTGCGGATGGAAAACGTTTATGGATTGTTGTAGGCAAATGGACAGCAAAAATATTTAAAGAAAGTGCACCTTGTGTTCTAAAAGGTTATTTTGATGGAAGTTTCCTTAACTTAAGCAGATTTCCAACGGATGCATCGATGTATCTCTTTCTCTGGGATCCTAAATCACCCAATGAGAAAGGAATCGATTTGCCGATAGAATAAAAAAATTAAGGACTGAGTGCTGAGGGCTTAAGTTAGGATGCCCGCCCTGAACCTAATATGGTACAGGGCCCGTTTCGTTAATCGGTTATGTTTAGGGTCTATATAATCTGCCTGTTATGAGTAACTCAAAACGAAAAGAAATATTTATCCTTCTGCTCTGCCTCCTCATCGGCTTCGCCCTCAGACTATACACCTTCGATCAAAAGTCACTCTGGATCGATGAAGTCCACACCTTCAATGACTCCAGAGACGGCATGATAGAACAAATAAAATTCTACAAAGAGAACCCAGCTTATCTCCATCCCCCCCTCTTCTTTATCCTCACCCACCTCTTCTACCCCTTCCCCAAACCAGAAAGAGACCTTCGCATCATCCCCTTAATCTTCGGGATCCTATCCATCCCTATGTTCTATCTCCTTGCCAAATCTTTCTCCCCAGGTATCGCTCTGCCCTGTACCCTCTCGCTAACCTTCATGACCTACCACATCAGCCTCTCACAAGATGGCCGCTCTTACTCCCTGCTCATGTTCCTTGGAATGACCGGGCTTTACTTTTTTTTAAAACACCTCAAAACCTCAAAGAATAGATATTTGATCCTTGTTGCGCTTTTGTTCGCTGTTTTATTTCATACGAGTTACAGCTCTATTCCATTTATTGCCCTCTCCCAGATTCTTTGGTTCTACCTACCTAATGAAGAATCCAAAAAACCGACCCTATCCTCTTTTCTCACCCTCAATGGCCTCATTCTTCTTTTCTGCCTTCCGTGGATTCTCTTCGTAGTTGCAAATTATAAAGGCCAACCCATTATGGATCCTCTCCATGGAGATCCTGGATCGTTCTTTAATATTTTTTCTGGTGTTATTCTCGATTGGGTTCTTCATTTACCATTAATGATTATTTCTATCATCTTGCTCATTCTCTTTCCCTTTTTCACAAAATATAAAAAGAATGCGCTCATTCTTCTGACTGTCTTCATTCTCCCCATCGGAGGACTTTATCTATATTGTAAGCTACTCAACATCACCCATTTTGTCACCTCCAGGTACTTCGTCAATTTTCTTCCCCTTTTTTTCATCACGATTTTCATCTCACTGGATGCCATTGAGATGAGATTTGAAAGACTACGGAAACTGCTCCGTTTGAAACTTGCCTTCCTCATCTTTCTCATCGCATCCAACCTTATCATTCTTCCCCACTACTACAGCTCTGAAAAACAGGACTTTAGGGGCCTTGCCAATTATCTAAAGGGTCAACTCAGAGAGGGAGATAAAATCTTTGTGCAATCGATAGCGTATATTCCGGGAATCCTTCACTATTTTAGAATCATTCCAAAAGGTCGTCACTATTTCATTCCCTTCGAATTGAAAGATTCAAGAACGCAGATTGAGTTTAAAAAGCCTTTCCTTTTTGAAAATAAGACTTACACTATTTATTCTTCCAATATCTGTTGCGACCATTATGTTGCAGATGGCAATCGGTTATGGATTGTCTATGGGAAACCTTCTGCACAAGAATTTAAAAAGAATTCTCCTAGTGTTCTGAAAGGGTATTTTGACGGAAGTTTTGCCAGTTTCAGACGGTTCCCAAGCGATGCTTCGATGTACCTCTTTCTCTTAGACCCAAAATCACCCGATGAAAAAGGGATTGATATGCCTATTGAATGAACTACAAAGGACTGAGGACTGAGTGCTGAGGGCTTAGGACTGAGGGCTGGGCTTAAATAAGAGGAATGAGTTAGAATCCAGGACTGAGGACTGAGTGTGAAAGGGATGATGAGTAACTTAAAACGAAAAGAAATATTTATTCTTCTTCTCTGTCTCATCATCGGCTTCGCCCTGAGATTCTACAGCTTCGACCAAAAATCCCTCTGGGGGGATGAAATCTATACCTTCAATGATTCGAGATATAATATCAAGGAACAAATAAATTTTTATCAAGAGGAACCAACCTATCTTCACCCTCCCCTCTTCTTCATCCTGACCCATCAATTCTACCCCTTCACTAAACCAGAAAGAGATCTCCGCATCATCCCCCTCATCTTTGGAACCCTCTCCATAGGAATGTTCTATCTTCTGGCAAGACAATTCTCCCCAAGCATCGCCCTTCCCTGCACTCTCTCTTTAACCCTCATGACCTACCATATCAGCCTTTCCCAGGACGGACGCTCCTATTCCCTGCTCATGTTCCTCGGAATGACAGGGCTTTACTTTTTTTTAAAACACCTCAAAACCTCAAAGAATAGATATTTAATCCTTGTCGCGCTTTTGTTCGCTGTTTTATTTCTAACAAGTTACAGCTCTATTCCATTTATTGCACTCTCCCAGATCCTCTGGTTCTATAGACCCAGTGAAGGAACCCAAAGACCCACCCTCTCCTCCTTTCTCATCCTCAATGGCCTCATCCTTCTCTTCTGTCTCCCCTGGGCCCTTTTCGTAACTGGAAATTATAAAGGCCAACCCATAATGGACCCTTTCCACACCGAGAGTCCTGGCTCTTTCTATTTTATCCTCTACGGAGTATTACATGATTGGGTGCTTCATGCCCCTTTAATTATCATCTCTATCATCTTCCTCATTCTCTTCCCCTTCTTCACAAAATATAAAAAGAATGCCCTCATTCTCCTAACTGTCTTCATTTTACCCATCGGAGGACTTTATCTATACTGTAAACTACTCAACATTACCCATTTTATCACCTCCAGGTACTTTATTAACTTCCTTCCCCTATTCTTTATCACTCTCTTCTTATCTCTTGATGCCATGGAGGTGAAATTTGAAAGATTAAGAAGATTCCTGCGGTTGAAACTCCTCTTCGTCATCCTCCTGATTGCATCCAACCTCATCATCCTCCCCCCATACTACCGATCCGAAAAACAAGACTTCAGGGGCTTGGTCGCTTTCCTGAAAAGCCACCTCCAAAATGGTGATAAGATTATTGATTGGGAAATGGGGTATATGCCAGGGATACTTCATTATTTTGGGGAGTATCCTAATGGCCGACATCAAGTTATTTCTGTTCGAAAGAATTCAACAGGTGGAGTTGAATATAGAAAATCCTTTTTTTATCGAAACAAAATATTTACCATTTTTCATTCCGAGATCTGTTGCACTCAATATGTTGCAGATGGTAATCGAATTTGGATCGTTGCAAATAAAAGAAGTGTAAAAGAGATCAAGAATAATTCTCCATCAGTCCTTAAGGGGTATTTTGATGGGAGTTTCCTCAATTTCAATAGATTCCCAACAGATGCTTCAATGTATCTCTTTCTCTGGGATCCGAAATCACCCGAAGAAAAAGGGATCGATATGCCGATTGAATGAAGATCTTTGGTTTTCAGGGGATGGGGTAGGGTTAGGATGCCCGCCCTGAACCTAATATGGTACAGGGCCCGTTTCGTAAAAAGGTTATGTCCCCCGTCTAAAAATCTTTAGCCTTAAACTCTTGACCTTAAACTCTGTCCGAGGCAGGCAAACTGCCTTATTAAACTTAGCCTAACAGGTTGCTGAAATAACCAATTTTACGTCACTTCCGTCCCCACTTTCTTGAGGGTAAACTCCAGCGGGAATCCAGGCGTTGTCCCTGCGAATGCAGGGAACTATATGAAACTGGATTCCCCGCATCAAGTGCGGGGCAGCGCCTGCTGGAGTTTACCCCGTGCTTGACACGGGGCAGGAATGACAAGATGATGTGACTGAGGATTTTTTCAGCAACCTGCTTGCTAATGATCGCTTTCCTATTTCCCGGGCAGCCAGTTGGCCATAGAGGGAAAAGGTCAACCCGTATAGGGTAAACATCATAAGACTATTTATTTTCTAAAATCCATTCCAGAATATATTTTGAAAACCTTCTAAATTCATCTAAATTCTGGAGGTTCTCAAAAAGTTTTACGGCATCAAATTCATTTGGCAAATAATCATGTATTATTCTGTTTCTAAAGGAGGGCATCGCTTTTATCCTTTCAGCAAACTCTGCAGGAATAATTCCGACCTCGGATAAGGCCAATATAGCCTCGGATTCACTCTCTCTTACTCTCCAGATAGAAAGCGCTGAAGCGATATGAACACAAATACGTGTGACATCCTGAATGGCACAAGCCAAACTATATTTTATCGCCTTAATTTGAATATTATCTGTCTTATCAAGGAAAAAATCTTTATTTGATACAGGAATGGATTGAATATCCTTTAGTTGTCTTTCAATGTTATCAAGATATTCCATTATCCTGTCTTTTCTGACTAAATCTTTTTGTTCCATTTAAACCCCCGTTTTTACCCTTAAGGAGAGCATCTGTTGGTATTCATCGAGATAAGGTTTTAATTCAAAAAATTTGTTCATCACCCGAGTCTCAAAATCAACCCTTTCTACTTCATCTCTGATCACAATAGGGACACCTTCCTTGATAATTTTATACTTCAATAGAAACGGAGCGACATTCAGGATTCTAAGGTCGATTTTATCGGTACGGAGTTCGGTGATAAGCATAGAGGTTAGCTTTTTATCTTTTTCAATAAACCCTTTCATCTCTGAGGGCCTGAGATAAATGGCAATATCAATATCGCTTTCTAAGTGGGTGGGGCTATTTACACGAGAGCCATAGAGGTAAGCAAATAGAATATCTTCGTCTTTCTCCAGAACCTTTTTGAGAACATTTAAGAGAATACTTTTATTCTCATATGCTTCCATCTTGATCCTTCTCTTTTGTCAAATTATCATACCTCATCCAATATGTCAAAAGTGTGGCAAACGGAATTAAAGCGTTGGATGGTAACGGTCCACCCAGAGTTCCCACACCAGGATGGTCCAGAGTTGCTTCCTGTTATCCCTCTTATTCGCTAGATGATCCCGAAAGAGAGAAGTCACATATTGGGGACTGAAAAATCCTTCCTTTTCTATTCGAGATGAAGAGAGGAGGTCGCTAAACAGTTCCTTCAACGGTCCCTTTACCCATTTGGCAATGGGGACTCCAAACCCTTTCTTCGGTCTCTGAATCACCTCAGCCGGAAGCCAATTTTTCATCGCCTTTTTTAAAATATACTTTGAGGTTAGCCCCTTTAATTTCACCCTGGAAGGCAACCCCATCACAAACTCAACCAGCTCATAATCGAGAAAAGGGGCTCTTACTTCAAGAGAGCAAGCCATGCTGGCTCGATCTACCTTCACGAGAATGGCTTCCTGGAGATAAAGTCTCAGGTCAAGGTATTGCAGAAGTGTCATTCGATCATTGAATGGGTATTCTTTCTCGTATGATGAGATTTCTTTGACCAAATGGTTTCTATTATACATGGAATGGATTTCAGGGGATAGAACTTCCCCAATTTCTCCGAATGGGAAAGAACCGAGCCAAATCGAATTTCTGATGCCAACTGGATAGCCTATGCCGGAAAGAAATTTCTTCACCTTGAAATCGAAACTGATATTATCATCTGACACAGGTAGCCTATTCCCTAAAAAAGTGGCTGCAGGATGTAAGAATCGTAAATATCGCTCGTAATAAAAAGCAAACCTATGGGCTAAATAGGTGGGATATCCTGCAAAAAGTTCATCCCCACCATCTCCCCCCAGAGCAACGGTCACATGTCCTCGGGTAAATTTTGAGAGAAGATATGTCGGCAAGATGGAGGCATCTGCCATTGGTTCATCCAAAATATCGGGAAGTTTTGGGACGATATTTAATAAATCTTCTGGATACATCCTCTGCTCATAGTGCTCTGTCTCAAGATAGGTGGATACCATAGAGGCATATTTTGATTCGTCAAATGAAGGATCTTCAAAACCGATGGAAAATGTCTTCACCTTCCCAGGGACTTCTTTTTGAGCAAAGGCAGCCACCACACTCGAATCAATCCCTCCGCTCAGAAAGATGCCCAGGGGAACATCACTGATGAGCCTCCGCCTCACAGATGCCCTAAGAAGATTAACGATTCTCGATTCGGCTTCTTCCTCCGAAATGGCTTCCTCTTCCCCTGAACGGAAGGGAGACCAGTATCTCTTTACTTCCATTTTCCCCTTTTGCCAGGTCAGATAGGAAGCGGCCGGAAGTTTCCTTGCTCTTTCAAAGATGGTATGCGGAGAGGGTATGAACTCGTAAAAAAGGTATTTCCTAAGAGAAAGGGTGTCAACCTTCCGGGGAAAATTGGGATAATCCATAATAGCCTTTAACTCTGACGCAAATAAAAAAGCGCCCTGGAGAGAACTGTAATAGAGGGGTTTCTTTCCCATCCGGTCCCTTGCAAGAATCAGTTGCTTTTTATTCTCATCCCAGATGCCAATGGCGAACATCCCGTTAAAATGTTTGAAACATTCTTCTCCGTATTCTTCATAGGAATGGGCGATGGCCTCAGTATCGGAATTCGTTTTAAACCGATGCCCAAGTTTTTCTAATTCGCTTCTCAATTCTTTAAAGTTGTAAATCTCTCCGTTTAAAATGACCCATACTGTTCCATTCTCGTTAGAAAGGGGCTGGTGTCCTCCGGCTAAATCGATGATGCTTAACCGTCGATGCCCCAAAAAAAGAAAAGGACCCCAATCATTTAGGGGGCGGATATACTCTCCCTGATCATCCGGTCCCCGATGGATAAGAGTATCCCTCATTCCTCTCAATATTTTGTGGTCCGGAATATCAACAGCCTTTAATGTGAGAAATCCTACAATACCGCACATATTGTCGTGCCCGTGTCCCAGTGAAATTATTTAAAAAGGTTAACGGTGACGATGCTCGTATCGAAACCCGAATCTCGATGCTGGAGGCTCGAGTTTCAAGTTTCGAAAGACGAATATCGATACGAGCTTCGACAACGATGAATATTCATTCCTATATCTTCTAAGGGATGGTTTCCTTAATGTGATAGGTAGGTTTCCCTTGCGATTCATAGTAAGTTCTGGTGAGGATCTCTGCCAAAAAACCCATCAGGATTGAAAGAAAACCCAACATTAAAAGAAGGACGCTTAAGAGAGGGAGAGGAGTTAAAATAAACGAAACCCCTTTAAAGAGTTTCAGATAGATAGCGTATCCCCCTGAAATAAAAGAACTTATTATCATCAAAAGCCCCATTCCGCCAAATACATAGATGGGTTTTTGTGAATAGGACATGAGGAACTTCACCACCATGAGATCCAGAATGACTTTAAAGACCCTGCCCATCCCATACTTAGAAGATCCAGACCTTCTCGGGAAATGTTGCACCGGCATCTCAGCCACACGAGCTCCGACCCATTTCGCATAAATCGGAATGAAACGATGCATCTCTCCATAGAGACGAATGTTCTTCAAAATATCTTTCCGGTAAGCCTTTAGTGTGCAGCCATAATCGTGAAGGTGAACTCCTCCGATAAGGGAAATGATCTTATTGGCGATGATCGATGGGAGGCGTCGAGTCAGGAAAGGGTCTTTACGATCCTTTCTCCACCCACTGACGACATCATAGCCCTCTTCAATTTTACTTAAAAGGAGTAGAATGTCTTCCGGGTCGTTTTGAAGATCACCATCCATAGGGATGATGATATCTCCCTTACAAGAATCGATTCCAGCGCTCAAGGCCGCAGTCTGCCCAAAATTACGCGTAAAACTGATAATCTTTACATTGGGATTCTTTCGGCTGAGGTCTATCAAGGCTTCTAAGGTGTCATCCGTGCTCCCATCATCAACAAATATCACCTCATAGGGTCTTCCTGTCTTTTTTAGTGCGCTATTTAGCCTATCAAATAATGGAAAAATATTGTCCATCTCATTATAAAGAGGAATCAGGATTGAAAGGGTTTCGCCAGATTTACCTTCCATAAGAGATCTAACTCCTTTTTAAGTAATTGAATATTTTATGCTATTATTATATCATCGTGTTTGAGATGTCAAGAATATTGATCCAGCTTACATTTTAAAAATGAGAACAAATCATTTTGAAAGAGCAGCCAAGATCTTAATTTCAATTGTCATGATTTCCATCACCGCTCTCATGGTGTGTGGAATAGTAGTCTATTTATATTTCAGCCACGATCTTCCAAGTATTGAAAATCTAAGGAATTATAAACCGCCCACCATCACAAAAATCTTTTCAGAGAATGGGGAAGTTATCGGAGAGTTTTTCATAGAAAAAAGGCAGGTCGTCTCCCTGGAAAGGTTTCCCAGCCACCTGATCCAGGCCTTTATTGCAGGAGAAGATGCGAGATTTTTTCAACACAAGGGATTAGATTACTGGGCTATCATAAGGGCACTCCTCAAAAATATCTTCTCGGGAGAGATTGTACAAGGAGGAAGCACCATTACCCAACAGGTTGTAAAATCCCTTCTCCTCACTCCTGAAAAGAGCCTGACAAGAAAGATCCGAGAAGCCATATTAGCCTTTAAAATTGAAAAATACCTGACCAAGGAAGAAATTCTCTCCCTTTATCTCAACCAGATTTATTTGGGCCATGGCGCCTATGGAGTGGCGGTATCAGC
The DNA here is from genome assembly GCA_030024065.1 of Thermodesulfobacteriota bacterium. The sequence goes on along the minus strand of JASEIE010000001.1, from coordinate 29,148 downwards.
CGAAAATTACTTCGGCAAGACGGTCGAGGAACTGAATTTAGTGGAATCCGCCTTGCTTGCAGGACTCCCCCAGGCCCCAAGTAAATATTCCCCCCATACCCACCCCGAACAGGCAAAAAAAAGGCAGAGTTATATTCTGAATCGAATGCTGGAGGAAGGGTTTATCTCCAACGCTGAATTCCTGAGAGCATTACAAACTCCAATAATGATTAAGGGAAAACAGAATCCTGTTACTGAAAACGCGCCTTATTTTGTGGAACATGTGAGAAGATATGTTGATGAGAAATTTGGGAAGGATGGTCTCTATAAAAATGGCTTACAAGTTTACACCACCATCGATCTCTATGCCCAGGGCATTGCTCAGGAGGCGGTTGAATCAGGGTTAAAAGAGATTGAAAAGCGACAAAAATATCCCAGGAGAGAGTCGCCTTCCTCAATAGAAGGAGCTCTCATCTCCATTGACTTAGAAACGGGATTTGTGAAGGCAATGGTTGGAGGAAGAGATTTTAGAAAGAGCCAATTCAATCGCGTCACTCAATCTCGAAGGCAGACGGGATCAGCTTTCAAACCTATCCTCTATGCCTCAGCTCTGGATAAAGGTTATACCCCTGCGTCCATCATCATCGATTCTCCGATCGTTTTTGAATTCGGAAATAGAAAATGGAAGCCGAGAAATTTTGAGGAAAAGTTTTATGGCCCCACCACCTTGAGAAATGCCCTCACCCAATCGATCAATATCGTCACCGTGAAGATCGCAAAAGATATCGGAGTTGATTATGTGAGAGATTATGCCAAAAATCTGGGGATATCCTCCTCCCTTCAAGATGACCTCACGATGGCCCTCGGTTCTTCAAGCCTCTCCCCCTATGAATTAACGAGGGCCTATGCTGTATTTGCCAATCAGGGGAGATTGTTCAAGCCTATCTTTATCAAGAAAATTTTGGATAGGGATGGGAATCTATTGGAGGAGAACCTTCCTCTCTACTACCCGAAAGAATCTTCCGATGGAGAACAGGCCATCAGTCCCCAAACAGCCTTTCTCATGACACACCTTTTAGAGAGTGTTGTTCAAAGCGGAACAGGATGGAGAGCCAGGGCCCTTGGAAGACCTGTAGCGGCTAAAACCGGAACGACGGATCATTTTTTTGATGCCTGGTTCATCGGTTATACCCCGGAATTGATTACTGGAGTGTGGGTAGGATTTGATGAGGATAAGCCTCTTGGGGAAAATGAGACCGGCGCCCGTGCCGCTTCCCCGATCTGGGTCCATTTTATGTCAAGGGTGTTGAAAGATAAAGGAGTTAAGGATTTCCCTATTCCTGAGGGAATTGAGTTTATGAAGATCGATCCAAAGACAGGCCAGATGAGTTCGGATAAAGGAGGAGTCCTTGAATGTTTCAAAGAAGGAACAGGACCAACCTTAAAAACCTCATCTCGATCTATTGCGACCACCGATTTCTTCAAATTCGATATGAATCTTTCTTCTAAAACCAGGTAATCTTTTTACAACAGGTCCATAAGGGACCCTCATTTTTTAAAGACGATGATATGGGAAGGAAGGAACGCAGTCTGAGGTAAGTGAAATAAGGCAAAAATGGGATCAACCAACTCCATCAAAAAGCCATAAAGGTCTATCATCCTTTTTCTCAAAGTAGACCCTGAATCCCCCTTCCATGATTGAATCCCTACGGATAGATCTTTTCTTCGAAAAACATTATTCAGGCAGATAGCCCCTGGCAATGCTCGTTTGATCTCCCAATAAGTGCATCCCCTGAACCCATGGAATAGCAGCTCTTCTCTGGATATTTCCATTGGAATTCTGCGAGAATAACGGTGAGCAATGGAAATGGCCATATTGAGTGGCAAGTAATTAACAAAATATAGATTAGAGGTATGATATTCTTTAATCCACAACCGATTCGGCGTTCCAAAAATGATGAATAATCCTCCCCGTTTTAATACTCTCCACAATTCTCTCAGAACAAATTTTCTCTGATCTGTGAGGACATGTTCCATGATCGCTTGAGCCCATACAATATCAAACTCCCCATCCGAAAAGGGCATTGAATAGGCACCATCGATATATTCAATCTTCACAAACTGATAGCCGCATTGAAAAAAATCATTCACTCTCGACTTCGCGATATCGAGAAGTGTTTCATCGACGTCAACGCCTGTGATGTCGGTTGCCCCACATCGTAAAAAATTCAATGTCGATGCCCCGGAGCCACATCCAAAGTCGAGCATTCTCTTTTTAGAAAGGTCGATCCGGAATTCTCTTAACAAGATGTTTAATTTCCTCTGCATGTAATTGGGATCTTCGCTTCTCTCTATCTCGTCTCTGAAATGCCTTCCTTTCCTCATGGCGATCTTCTTCAATGTGTCCAAGGATAACCGGGTTTCCAGTTCGCTAAACGGGCAATGATAGGAACCACCCGGCATGACATGTTCACCTTTGATGCTGACCTTTCTTGAGACCTCACTCTCTTTGACAGAAATGTCAAGATCCTGTAAGGACGAAGGTATTCTTATATACCCTTCCAATGGCTCTTTATTTTTCATTGTTGAAATCACAGGCTCTCAATGGAATTGATAAGACACATAAAAAAATAGGGCTTTATTCCTGCTGTAGAGGAGATATTCAGCCCAGATGTTGATTCAATACGGGTTCAAATCCGTGTCGGACGCCATAAGGTTGGTGCCGAAGGGGGGACTTGAACCCCCACAGGCCATACAGCCCACTAGACCCTGAATCTAGCGCGTCTACCAAATTCCGCCACTTCGGCCCCTTCAGACCACAGGATTGAAAATATTTAGATACTATTTTATATTCTTTTCTTGTAAAGTCAAGCGATGAAAGATAGAGGTAACGGGTTATGGTTAAGAAGCCCGTTTCGGTTACTGGTTAAGGTTACGTGCAAAGAATTAAGAGACGATAAACGTAGCCTCTTATTAACGATACGGGCATCCTTACCGTTACCGTTGAACGAAACTTATTTTTTAATTAAACCATGGAAATCATCAAAGGGATTGAAAATTTAAAAAGACCCTTCAGGAATCCGGTGGTGACACTGGGAAATTTTGATGGCATCCATTTAGGGCATCAGAGGATATTTGAAAAAGTAATAGTTGAAGCTAAAAGGATTCATGGAGAATCTGTTGTCGTCACCTTTGAACCCCATCCCCTAAAAATACTCTCCCCCGAACAATGCCCTCCTTTGCTCACCCCCTTCAGAAAGAAAATGATGTTGATGGAAAAGACAGGAATAGAAAAAGTTCTTTGCATTCAATTTACAAAGGCCTTTGCAGAAATCTCACCCTTTGAATTCGTTAAACAGTTTTTAGTGGAAAGACTCAAGACAAAAAAGATTATCGTGGGATATAATTACCGTTTTGGCAAGGGAAAAAGCGGAGATGCTGAAACCCTTAAGAAAAATTGTCAATTATTCAATGTCGAAGTGGAGGTGGTGGAGGCGTTGACCGTTGATGACACCATCGTCAGCAGTTCAAGGATAAGAGAACTCATCAGGGCTGGAGAAGTCGAAAAGGCTTCAAAACTACTGGGGAGAGATTATCCTGTGATGGGGCGGGTGATTGAGGGGACAAAGAGAGGCCACATTCTGGGTTTTCCGACAGCCAACCTGGAGATCTCTGATGAACTGTATCCAAAACCGGGTGTCTATGCCGTAGGGATAGATTGGCGCCACCAGTTATTGAATGGGTTAGCCAATATTGGATTCAATCCGACCTTCGACCAAAAGGCTTTTTCACTGGAGGTCTATATCTTAGATTTTGACCGTGAGATCTATGGCGATGAAGTCCAGGTCTCTTTTAGAAGAAGGATTCGTGATGAAATCCGTTTTAATTCCCCGTCAGATCTCATTGATCAGATTAAAAAAGATGTCGCATGGGCCAAAGAACATGTCTTTTAAAACCTGCATGAACCCTCTACTGAATCAACTTGCCAAACCTGAACCAGTTAATCTCATCCCATTTCCATGGAAATAGTATGTTCAAAAGACTTGAGCCTGAAAAATAGACGATGAAGGCTCTTCCCTTCACATCATTCGCATCGGCAAAACCCCAGAAACGACTATCCTGGCTGTTCTCCCGGTTGTCTCCTAAGACAAAAAGAGAATCTTTTGGAACAATATAGGGACCATATCTCTCCGAAGATGGAAGGAATTTTATGAAATCGCTCTTTTCATAAAATCCCCATGGGTCCTCGATCAATTTGTCATTGATATAGATCTTGTTGCGGATGATCTCCACTTTTTCTCCCTCGATTCCGATCACCCTCTTAATAAAATCCTTGGACCGATCTCTCGGATAGATGAAAACGATAATATCTCCCCTTTGGGGTTTTTTGAATTTAAACAGCTTTGTATCGGTAAATGGAATTCTGATCCCATAAATAAATTTACTGACAAGGATATGATCCCCCACCTGCAATGTGGGCTCCATTGAACTGGAAGGAATTTTGAAAGCCTGAACGACAAAGGCCCGGATAAAAAGGGCGATCAAAACGGCAATGACAATCGGTTCGACATATTCTTTAACGAATTTCTTCTTTCTCATGATCCCCTCTTATAAAAGTCACCGGTCATAAGGTTAGGGTAAAGATGCCGGTTTTGTTGAATTCAAATCGACGTTTATCGTTGTCGAAGCTCGTATCGAATCTCGTATATGGATACTGAATACTCGAACTTCTAATTTCAAGCCTCTTGCTTCGATACGAGCATCGTCACCGTAAACCCATTTTCTTTTTCTGTAACCTTAACCTATTGACCTTAAACCAAACCGGCTTCCTGACCTTAACCCAAAGACTATTTTTTGCAATTCAGACACTGGATTTCAGGCGTTAGACATCAGACTCTTCTAATATATGAAATTAATTCTATATTTCACTCTTTTGAAATTATTTCGTAT
>JASEIE010000001.1:0-24209 GCA_030024065.1 Thermodesulfobacteriota bacterium | reverse complement strand
CTATCTTTATGTCATCTCTGGCTATTTCTACTCTTCAGTCTGACGTCTGAGGTCTATAGTCTTACTGTCTGAATCACAGACTATTTTATCGGTTGAATGTGAAACTTTGTCATGGCAAATCACCCGGATTGCAAATCTCATTATAAATGTTTGGCCTACGGTCTCTAAGGAAGGGCCATTCCTTTCTCACGCTATCAATGTTTTTGGGGTCAACATCGATGAAAGCGATGCCCTCCTTCATTCCGGTGGGTTTATCCATCAATTCCCCTTCCGGAGAGATGCAGAAGGATCTCCCATAGAAGTCCTGTTTTTCTTCACTGCCCACCCGATTCACCCTGAAGATATAAACCCCATTGGTCGTGGCGTTACTCGAGATCACTGTTCTCCATTTTTCCTGCGATGCGAATGCAGCCGCTGTTGGAGAAAAGATGATCTGTGCCCCTTTTAAGGATAATATCCTCGAACCTTCTGGAAAAAAATTGTCCCAACAAATTTGAACGCCGATGACCGCAAATTTCGTTTTAAAAACAGGAAATCCCAGGTTGCCAGGGGAAAAATAGTATTTCTCCTCCCAGAGAGGAATCTGGGGGACATGGACCTTTCGATAGCTTCCCAAAATGGCCCCTCCAGCATCGATGATCACTGCAGAATTATAAAACGTCTTTTCTTCCTTTTCAAAAATGGGACACACCAGGGCCACCCCATATTCTTTTGCCAATTTCTGCATTCTCAGGATGGTCGCCCCATCGATTCCTTCCGCTAAAGAGAAATGGCTTTTATTCATCTCTTTTGGAAACCAGCGTGTGGTGAAGAGCTCTTGAAAACAGATGATGTTCGCTCCCCTCTCGATGGCGATTTGAGCAAAATTTACCGCCTTCTCAACGTTTCTCTCTTTCTCTTCACCACAAGATATTTGAATCCCCGCTAATTTTATCAATGGCGTTCTCTCCTGAACAAAAATATCAGAAATGCTAACAAAGTTAAGGTGAGGTGTCAAGGTGTTGAGGGTAGGCAAGTCTGTCATGAATAATTCGATATTGCAATTTTTTATATTAAATTTATAATGTTATAATGTTTCAGATTCCCGAGGGTGCAATCGGAAATGAGAATTTTAATCATCGAAGATGAGACAAAAGTAGCCAATTTCATCAAAAAAGGGCTCGAAGAGGAGCATTATGCCGTTGATACGTCTCCCGATGGGGAGGCTGGCCTTTATATGGCTGAGGTGAACGAATATGATTTGATTATACTCGACCTGATGATTCCAAAAATCGACGGGTTGGAGGTCCTTAGGAGAATCCGTAACAGTAAAAATAATGTCCCCATTTTAGTTCTCACCGCAAAGAATTCGGCGGAAGACATTGTGAGGGGATTAGACTCGGGATGCGATGATTATTTAACCAAGCCCTTTGAATTTAAAGTGTTCCTGGCCAGAATCCGTGCCCTCTTGCGCCGGGAGGGAACCGACAAAGAACCCTTTCTAAAAGTCGCGGATTTAACCCTATCCCCCATCACCCATAAAGTGATGAGAGGGGAAAAAGAGATCGATCTCACCAGCAAGGAATATGCCCTCTTGGAATATTTTATGAGAAACCCGAATAAAGTCCTGACGAGGACGATGATCTCTGAGCATGTCTGGGATTATCATTTCGACTCGATGACCAATGTGATCGATGTTTATGTGAACTATCTCAGGAAAAAGATTGACAAGGGGTTTGAGCCCAAGCTGATTCACACCCTTCGAGGAGTCGGTTATATCCTTTCTGCCGGCAGGCCCTGAACCTAACATGGTACAGGGCAGGGAGATCATAAACCCCGTTAGAAATTCCGGCGGGGCAGTAACCCACAACCTCGCTGCAGCCTCCGGCCCAGAGGGCCTCTGGCCTGGAGGGAGCAGCGGGGCATTATTTCTAACGGGGTAAAAAGGGGATAAATGTATTTCAGGAGCCTTCGGTTTAAACTCACGTTATGGTATGTCCTCATATTGGGGATTATATTGATCTCCTTTAGTGGCTTTCTGTATCTTATCCTCTCAAAAAGTCTCTATCGCGATGTGGATAATAAATTGAGATCTCTGGCTGAGTTGATCTCCTCGGAATCCACTTCCCCATTATTTAAATTCGGTTTCGGAAACATTGACCAAGCTCTTGAAACTTCGATGAATTTAAAACCGATCGGAAAATTCATCCAGGTCCTGGACGAATCGGGTAGAATTGGCAAGAAATCCGAAAATATGAAAAATGTTCAGCTCCCAATCTCCCTGAACGCGCTCAGAAACGCCACAAAGGGTCTGATCACCTACGAAACCAATCGTTCTTTTGGAAACACTCCTTTGCGGATGATCACTTTCCCTGTTAAAGAAAACAATCAGGTCACCCAAATTATTCAAATCGCTTCTTCCCTCGAAGATGTCGAGGATGCTCTCAACACATTGCTCATCATCTTAATCGTTACCGTTCCATCGGCTCTCATGATCGCCAGTCTAGGGGGACAATTTCTTGCCAACAGAGTATTAAAGCCTGTGGATCGCATTACTCAAACAGCACGGATGATTACTTCCCAAAACCTGAACCAGAGAATTCAGACACTTAAGGTGAAGGATGAGATATCGAGGCTGATCGACACCTTCAATGAAATGATTTCCCGGTTGGATCACTCCTTCCGCCAGATCAAACAATTTACAACCGATGCCTCTCATGAACTCAAGACTCCTCTCACCATCCTTATGGGGGAGGTGGAAGTGGCTCTTCGGAAGAAAAGGGCAGCCCAAGAATATGAACAGATCCTGGAGAGCAATTTAGAGGAGATCGACCGGATGTCGAAGATTGTAGAGGACCTCTTGTTGCTCTCGAAAGCTGATATCGGTGAGATACGATTGAACAAAGAGGATATCAACCTGACCAGGTTTATCAATGATTTAGTTGAGCAAATGAAGTTTTTAGCTCAGCCTAAAAATATAAGAATTGAAACTTCCAATCACCATGAAGAGATTCATATCCTCGGAGATACCTTGCGAATGAGGGAATTATTTATCAATTTGATTGAAAACGGAATTAAATATACTGAGGAAGGAGGACTCCTCCATATTGCTCTTACAAAAGAGGCCAATTCCCGTGAAAAAAGCCCGTTTAACCTATCAGAAAGAGGAGGAGCAATTTTTGCTAAAATTATTGTTTCAGATAACGGCATCGGGATTGCCAAAGAAGATCAGGAAATGATCTTTAATAGGTTTTTCAGAGTGGATAAAGCCCGTTCAAGGGAACAAGGGGGAAGCGGTCTTGGTCTCAGCATCTGTAAGTGGATCGTTGAATCTCATCAGGGTCAAATTACCGTTGAAAGTGAACTTGGAAAAGGAAGCTCTTTTATTGTCAGGTTACCCCTTTATACCCATTAGCATAAGAAATTGGACAATTTTTAACCAATGAACTCCTTTTTTGCACTTTTTTTATAATGAGATGCTTAGAAAAAATTAATTATTGAAATAATATCAATAAATTATAAGATGTCAAAAATTGGCACTTATTTTGCTTATCTTTTACCCAGTTAGAAATAATGCCCCGCTGCTCTGCGGCGGAGTTACATTTCAGAATAATTCCGGCGGGGTTTAACGCCCCGCTGGAATTTCTCACGGGGTTTACTTGAACTTTACAAAAATTTATCCGATTTAATATGTTATGTTTAATCGTAACAACACACTACTTCTAAGGAACGAAAATTGTCAGATCGATTAGGCGAATTACTCATCAAGAGGAACCTCATTTCTCCGGATCAGCTTAAAAGGGTTCTGGAAGAACAGAAGTTGAAGGGGGGACGTTTAGAATCGAACCTGGTAAGGTTGGGTTATGTTAAAGAGGACGAACTCCTCTCTTTCTTGAGTGTCCAGTATAGAGTCCCTTCTATTAAGCTCTCCAGAATCGAAATCAATCCTAATGTCATCAAATTGATCCCTTCCAGCATTTCAAAAAAATATTTCATCATTCCCATTAATCGGGTCGGCCCGAAATTGACACTGGCAATGGCCGATCCCAGCAACATTGTCGTCATCGATGAAATCAAATTTATGACCGGATTCAATGTAGAACCGGTCGTGGCCTCAGAGGCGGAGATCATCGATGCCATTAAAAAATACTACGGAGGGAGTGGAGGTGGAACGAGCCCATTACAGACCGGGAACTATGATCTGAGCGATGACAACGCTTCGATTTCAAACGGTGGCCTGATAGTCGATGATGAATCATTGCATACCGAGGACTTTGAATCCCTGGTCCACGGAGCAGTTGAGAATGTTGAAGTGATCGATTCCGAGGCCCAGGATGAGCAATCGGGCGATATCGAAGGCCCGATCATCAAGATCGTCAACGGGATTCTGATCAAGGCCATCAAATCCGGAGCCAGCGACATCCATTTCGAGCCTTACGAAAAGAACTTTCGAGTCCGATATCGGGTCGATGGTGTCATGAGGCGAGAGATGACGCTTCCCATCCAGATAAAGAACGCTATTGTCTCCCGTTTAAAAATCATGTCAAAGCTCGATATCGCCGAAAGACGTCTTCCTCAGGATGGAAGGATCAAATTACGCCTCGCCAAAGGACGTGAAATGGACTTTCGAGTATCCACTGTCCCCATCCTCTTCGGTGAAAAAGTGGTCCTCCGTCTGCTGGATAAATCGTCTTTACAGTTGGATATGGCCAAGCTGGGATTCGAAGAATCGTCCCTCGACGATTTAAAGAAGGCCCTCCGGAAACCGGTGGGAATGATTCTGGTCACAGGACCCACGGGAAGCGGAAAGACGACGACGTTGTACTCCGCCCTCTCCGAATTGAATAAAGAGTCGGAGAATATCACCACCGCAGAGGATCCTGTTGAATACAACTTTATGGGCATCAATCAGGTACAGATGCACGAGGAGATCGGATTAACCTTTGCCTCTGCGCTCCGTTCTTTCCTGCGGCAGGATCCTGATATCATTATGGTGGGCGAGATCAGGGATTTCGAAACCGCTCAGATCGCTGTCCAGGCCGCTCTAACAGGACACCTTGTTCTGAGCACCGTTCATACCAACGATGCCCCAGGGACCGTCACCCGATTGATCGATATGGGCATTGAACCCTTTTTGATCTCCTCCGCAGTCATCCTGATCCTTGCCCAGAGACTGATCCGCAAGATCTGTATGGAGTGCCGGGAACCCATTAAAGTCCACCCCCAGCTCTTGATCGATCTGGGTGTGGCTCCGGATGAAGTCAAAACCTTTCCTGTCTATAAGGGAAAGGGATGTTCCATCTGTAATAATACAGGTTATAAAGGTCGCCTCGGTCTCTATGAAGTGATGGCCATGAAAGAAGAAGTGAAAGAACTCGTCTTGTCCCGTGCTTCGACCTCCGAAGTTAAGAAGGAGGCCATGCGATTAGGGATGAAGACCCTCAGGCAGAGCGGAATCATCAAGGTAAAAGAGGGGTTAACAACGATTGAAGAAGTGCTCAGGTCAACCATGGATGATCGCTGATTCAGAAAAGGAGAAGATGAAACATGATCGAGTTACAAAAATTACTTGAGGGCATGATTGAGAAGAAAGCCTCCGATTTACATATCACCACAGGCTCTCCTCCCCAATTCAGGATTGATGGAAAGTTGACGACCCTTGATTCCATAGTCCTCACCGCTCCTGATACAAAACGGCTCTGTTACAGTGTCCTCACCGATGCCCAGCGCCATAAGTTTGAGGAGGAGAGTGAGCTGGATTTCTCCTTCGGCATCAAAGGGCTGAGCCGTTTCAGAGGAAATATTTATTTGCAGCGGGGGGCGGTGGCCGGGGCCTTCCGGGCCATCTCTTTCGACATCCTTAACTTTTCCGATCTGGGAATTCCCCCCATTGTGAATGAATTGATCAAAAGACCTAAGGGCCTCGTCCTGGTCACCGGACCCACTGGCACGGGAAAATCAACCACCCTCGCAGCCATGATAGACAAAATCAATAATGAAAGAAACGCTCATATCATCACCATCGAAGATCCCATCGAATATCTCCATCGCCACAAAAATTGTATTGTCAATCAACGGGAGGTAAACTCTGACACCAAAAGCTTTACCCACGCCCTGCGGCATGTCCTCCGGCAGGATCCGGACATCATCCTGATCGGAGAGATGAGGGATCTCGAGACGATCCAGGCCGCCCTCCTGACGGCTGAGACAGGCCATCTGACTTTTGCCACCCTTCACACGAATTCCTGTGTGGAAACGATCAACCGGATCATCGATGTCTTCCCGCCCCATCAACAGCAACAGGTGCGGACGCAACTCTCCTTTGTTCTTGAAGGGATCATATCCCAGCAACTCCTTCCCAAATTGGGAGGGAAAGGACGGGCCCTCGCGATGGAGGTATTGATCCCGAACCCTGCCATCCGGAATCTTGTCCGGGAGGATAAGATTCAACAGCTCTATTCGCTGATGCAGGTGGGCCAGTCTAAATTTGGAATGCAAACGATGAACCAGGCTCTTCTCTCCCTCGTGGAGCGCCACTTCATCTCCGTGGAGGATGCCATGGAACGAAGCCATAATCTTGAGGAATTCCGTCAGATGTTAGCCAACTCGGGTATCCTTGGCGGAAAAAGGGAGAAACATTTCAAGACGGCCTAAATCGGATTCGGACAGGTGAGCTATGCCAATCTATAAATGGGAAGGAAAGACGCTTAAGGGAACGATCAAGAAGGGCGAGATGGAGGCTCCGAGCGAAGCCGCCATCCGGATCCATCTCCGACAGAAGAGCATCATCCCAACAAAAATCGCATCGAAAGGCAGGGAGTTCAAGATCTCCCTGCCCATGAAGAAAAAGGTGAACCAGCGCTCCATCGCCATTTTTACCCGGCAGCTGGCGACGATGATCGATGCCGGATTGCCCCTGGTCCAATCGCTCGACATCCTATCCGCTCAACATGAAAACAAGCTCTTTAAAAATATCCTTCGCGAGATCAGAGAGGATGTGGAGGGAGGGTCCACCTTTGCCGGAGCCCTTAAAAAACATCCCTCCACCTTCAACGATCTCTATACGAATCTCGTCGTGGCAGGTGAAGAAGGGGGTATTCTCGACAATATCCTGATACGTCTGTCGAACTACATCGAAAAGGCAGAGGCCCTGAAAAAGAAGGTCAAATCGGCCCTTGTCTACCCCGGTGTCATCATTTCGGTGGCCATCATGGTGGTAATCATCCTGATGATCTTCGTCATCCCTGTCTTTGAAGGGATGTTCAAATCAGCAGGTCAAGGCCTTCCGCTCCCCACGCTCATTGTCCTCACGATGAGTAAAATTGTTAAAAAATATTTGGTCGTCATCATCCCCGGAGTGATCCTTCTCATCTTCCTCTTTAGAAAATTTTACCGAACGGATATTGGGAGGACCTATATGGATCGCCTCCTCTTAAAAGTACCTGTCTTCGGAATGCTCTTCAGGAAAGTCGCTGTGGCCCGGTTCGCCCGAACATTGGGAACGCTTGTGAGCAGCGGTGTCCCCATCCTGGATGGGCTCAATATTGTCTCCAAGACGGCCGGAAACAAGACCGTTGAAGTCGCGATTCTCAATGCAAGGGCCAGTATCCGCGAAGGCGAAACCATTGCGGATCCTCTGGGCCGCAGCGGCATCTTCCCCCCCATGGTCATCCAGATGATCTCCGTGGGGGAATCGACAGGCGCCCTGGACACCATGCTGTCTAAAATTGCAGATTTCTACGAGGAGGAGGTCGATGTGGCCGTTGGAAACCTGACCGCTCTTCTTGAACCCTTTCTAATGGTCTTCCTGGGTGTGGTGATCGGAGGCGTGGTGATTGCAATGTATCTACCGATATTTCAAATGGCGTCGGCTGTCAATTAAAAATAAAGGGACAGGCTACTTTTTTTAAAACCGTCCATTCATGCTGCAATTGGTCCCCAATGGTTTACCCCGTTAGAAATAATGCCCCGCTGGAATTTCTAACGGGGTTTACTAACAAAAAGTAGCCTGTCCCTATCATTACCAATGATGGAGTCCTATGAATTCGAATTCAAGCCTTCTCTCGGATACTCATCAAAAATTCCTCAAAAGTGTGAAGGGGTTGATGCTGGGGCGGATCATCATCCTCACCCTCCTTCTGACGATCACCTTCCTCTTTCAGATCTCCGAAAAGAAGTACTTTTTTATTCCCATGACCAACCAGTTCTACTACTTCATCGGCCTTTTCTATCTTGTGACGATCGGTTACGCCTTTTTTTTAAATCGGATGAAAGACCTCCGACAATTCACTTCTATCCAGATGGTAATCGATCACCTCTTTATCGCCGGTCTCATCTATTATACCGGCGGCAAGGAGAGCTTCTTCCCGATCGCTTACATCTTTTCGATTATCGGAAGCAGTATCATTTTCTACAAACGGGGAGCCTTCCTGTCGGCATCCCTTTCCACCGTTCTCTATGGCCTCCTCCTGTTGCTCCAGCTCTATCAATGGATCAGCCCTGTGGGCCAGCCTGCAGCCTATGAAGCCAGCCAGACCTTCTACTCTCTGATCATCTATATGGCTGCCTTTTATATCGTCGCCTTTCTGAGCAGTACGATTTCCGAAGAGCTGAAGAAGAAGAAGAGCGAACTCATCCAGAAACAGGTCGATTACAATCAGCTGGAGACCTTTAACCGAAATATCATCCAGAGTCTGGACAGCGGCCTCCTCACGATCGGCCTCGATGGAAGGATCAACTTTTTGAATCGGACTGCGGAAAAGATCCTTAACCGAAAGGGAGAGGAATTTAAAAATGTCTCCATTTATGACCTCTTCCCAAAAATTGACAGTGTCATTGACGATGTCAAAAAGAAGGTTCCGGACCTTCCTCTCGATTATCAGCGCTATGAAACTACCCTCACCCATTATGACGGACGAAAAACTTATCTCGGATTCTCCATCTCTCCGCTGAGCGACCCGGAGGGATCGCTCATTGGATACACCCTGATCTTTCAAGACATTACCAAATTCAAAGAGATGGAAGAACAGATGAAACGGTTCGACAAGATGGCGGCCATTGGTTCCCTGGCGGCAGGGATGGCCCACGAGATCAGAAATCCGCTGGCCTCATTGAGCGGATCGATTCAAATGCTGAAATCCGAACTCACGCTGGACCAGCATCAGCAACATCTCATGGAGATCACCCTGAGGGAATCGGAGAGACTCGATGCGCTGATCACCGATTTTCTGCTCTTTGCACACCCCCCTTTAACACATCGAACCCCCTGGGAGGTTGGAAAGATCATCGACGAAACGATCGAGCTCTTCACCCACTCTCCATCCTTTCACGAGGGGATCCGTATCGCTCGAACAGCCCAGAGTGAGGGGATTGAGGCGATGGTCGATCCGGACCAGTTGAGACAGGTATTCTGGAATCTCTTGATCAATGCCGCTCAGGCCATCTCCAATGGCGGTGAAATTCACATCCACATGGAAAAAGGAAACGAGGCCTTTTCGGAAGCCAGTCTCCCGCTTCCTTCTCTGAGGAAAGGGAAAGAATGGATGAAGATCATGATCGCCGATTCCGGTGTCGGTATCGCCCCTCAGGAAAAGGAGAAGATTTTCGAACCTTTTTATACGACGAAGGAAGCCGGGACGGGATTGGGTTTATCGATCGTTCATAAAATTATTGAAAATCACAATGGGGTCATCAAAGTGGATAGTGAAGTGGGCAAGGGCTCTACGTTTACCATTTTTTTGCCTGCTGATTAATCTTTGCGAGCAAGCGGAATAGAAAGAAGAGAAAATGTTAAAAGATAAGATTCTGGTAGCCGATGATGAAAAAAGCATGAGAGAATTCCTGGACATCATGCTGAAGAAGGAAGGCTATAAGGTGGCGCTGGCCTCCAACGGAGAAGAGGTGCTCAAACTGATCGAAAAGGATATCTTCGACTTGGCCCTTGTGGATATCCGCATGCCAAAGCTGGACGGCATTTCTGCCTTAAAAAGGATCAAATCCTTCTCCCCCGAAACGATTGTGATCGTGATCACTGCTTATGCCTCTGCCGATACCGCCATCAAGGCGATGAAGGAAGGGGCTTACGATTACATTACGAAACCCTTCAAGATCGAAGAAATCAAGTCGATCATCAAAAATGCCCTGGAGAAGAAGCACCTTCAGAAGGAGAATATCCTCTTAAAGCAGGTGGTCAGGGACCGATACCACTTTGAGAATATCATCGGACAGAGCGCTAAGATGCTGGAGCTGTATGACCTTCTGGAGAAGGTTGCTCCCACCAAGACGAACATTCTGGTCACCGGGGAGAGCGGAACCGGAAAGGAATTGGTGGCAAAGGCCATTCACTATAATAGCCCCCGAAAGGATAAACCTTTCGTCACATTAAACTGCGGCGCCATTCCGGAATCCCTTATCGAAAGCGAACTCTTCGGCCATATGAAGGGGGCCTTTACCGATGCCATTACGACCAAAAAGGGACTCTTCGAAGTGGCCGATGAAGGGACCATCTTTTTGGATGAAATCAGCGAACTCCCCCTGATGATGCAGGTCAAATTACTTCGCGTGTTGCAGGACAGAGAGTTCAAACGGGTCGGAGGCACGGAAGATATCCGGGTCGATGTCCGTATTATCTCCGCAACGAACAAAGACCTAGAGGAAGCGGTCAGAGAAAAGCAATTCCGGGAGGACCTCTTTTACCGGCTCAATGTCATCCAGATCAAACTTCCTAACCTGAGGGAGAGAAAGGAAGATATCTCTCCTTTAGCCAACCATTTTTTAAAGAGATATTCGGAAGATCTGGGCAAACCGATCACCGGGATCTCTCCGGAGGCGCTCCGCATTTTAGTCCAGTATGACTATCCCGGAAATGTGAGGGAGCTCCAGAACATTATCGAAAGGGCAGTGGCCCTGGAGATGGCCCAGGAGTTGACCGCACAGAACCTCAGCTCCTATCTCGATGAACAGCTCCCAATGAAGAAAGGGCCCCTCGATCTCGACATTCCGAGTGAAGGGATTGACCTTGAAAAGGTGGTGGGGGATCTCGAGAGGACGCTCCTGCTAAAAGCATTGGATAGAACAAAGGGAATCAAAAAGAAGGCCGCCGAGCTTCTGCATATTAATTTTCGCTCGATGCGTTACCGGTTGGAAAAATACGGATTGAATCATAGCGATGAATCATAACCCGCTGGGATTCCGTCTGAACTGCCTTCCCAGCTCATCGATGGAAAAGAGGAAGAAGATGGGCCGGCCATGAGGGCAGGTGGTTGCACAATGGAAGGGGTAGAGGTTCCCGACCAGTTCTTCCATCTCTTCCCTCCTCAGCAGGGAATTCGCCCGGACAGCAGAATGGCAAGCCAGAGAAACGAGAAGGGATTGGAGTGCGCCTGATCCCTCTCCTCCCCTCTTTAACAGGGATAACTCTTCCAGAATCTCCTTGACCACATCTTTTACATTATTTTGACCGATGAAGGAAGGAATGGACCCGATGGCATAAAGGCTTTCACCCACGGGTTCGATTTCAAAACCGATGGCCTGGAAGGCTTCTCCGGCGGATTCAAGAATCAATGATTCCTCCACGGATAATTCCATCAAAATGGGTACGAGTAATTTCTCGGACACCAGAGATCGATTCTCATATTCCCTTTTAAATTTCTCAAAGAGAATCTTTTCGTGAGCCGCATGCTGGTCGATAAAAATCAATCGGCCTTCCTCCTCACAGAGGATATAAGTTCCCCGGATCTGGCCCACGATTCGTAATGGAAACCTCTTCTGCGCTTCCCATAGAGGCCCCTCCCCTTCTCCAACCCTTGGAAACCCGATGCCATCTTCCCCCATGGGTGCGTAAGGGGGTTTTGAGGAATTCCGAAATGGGAGAGAGGACTGAAACTCTTCTTTGAGAAAGGCCTCTTCCCTTCTATCAGACGAAATCGTTTCAGCCGGCCGAGGTCTTTCTTCCAACACCCTGCGGATTGCCGCCGATACGGTGTGATAGATCCTTTCAGGTTCCTTAAATTTCACCTCTGACTTTGCCGGATGGACATTCACATCTACCGAAGAAGGTGGAAGATAAATAAACAAGATGACAATAGGAAATTTGTCGGCAGGGTTGATGTGTCGGTAGGCATCGAGGATGGCCTTATAAATGATTCGGTCCCTGACATATCTGCGATTGATATAAATGGAGATACCGTCGGCGTTTCCCTTTGTAAGGGAGGGAAAGCTAGTGAAACCGGAAATTCGAACCTCGCTATCTTCAAATGCGATGGGCTGGAGATGATCGGCGCTCTCCCTTCCCAGAACAGCCTCGATTCGAACCAGAGGCGAATCCGTCTTCAACAACTCCTGAAGCATACGGCCATCGTGGATGAACTTGAAGGTGATGGAGTGATGGGAGAGGCTCACCCTGAGAAAATGCTGGAGGGCATACCGGAGCTCCGTCCGAATCGATCTTAAAAACTTTCTTCTCACCGGAAGATTGTAGAAAAGCTGTTTGACTTCCACCTCCGTCCCTTCAGGGCAACCGATCTCCGAGATGCTTTTTATCTCCCCTCCCTCACAGACCACTTGTGTTCCGCTGATCGAATGTTGCATCCGGGTCTTCACGGTCATCTGTGAAACAGAGGCGATGCTGGGTAACGCCTCCCCTCTAAACCCCAGAGTCTGGATGGAATAGAGATCCTCCACTTTTTGGATCTTGCTGGTGGCAAATCGCCGGAGAGCCAGCGCCACATCCTCCCGGGCCATCCCCTCGCCGTTATCGACCACACGGATGAGCTGGAGTCCCCCTGCTTTTAGCTCCACGTGGATCTCGGAGGCTTCGGCATCGATGGCGTTCTCCACCAGCTCCTTCACCACAGAGGCAGGCCTTTCGACGACCTCTCCAGCCGCAATCATCTGGGAAATGGGCTCTGGTAAAATCTGAATCTTCCTTGACATAATGATCTCGAAAGTCGAAGGTAGAAAGGAGAATGTTGAGGAGAGATTTTAATTCTTTGATGTTCTACTCTCCACTCTCTACTTTCCACTGTCCTCCATAAAGGCTCCCATCTTTCTAAACTTCTCGTATCGATTGTTTAACAAGTCCTCCATCCCCATCTTCTCTAATTCCATCAGGTGGCGCCCCACCACCTCTTTGAACCGATCTGCCATCCCCTTTGGGTCGCGATGGGCCCCTCCCGAGGGTTCCATGACCACCTCGTCGATCACTCCTAAGCGGTGAAGGTCGCGGGCGGTCAATTTGAGGGAATCCGCTGCGACCGCTTTACCCTTCGCACCGTCTTTCCAGAGGATCGCCGCGCATCCTTCCGGAGAGATGACGGAATAGATGGAATACTCCAGCATCAAAATTCGATTTCCTACCCCGATGGCCAGGGCGCCTCCACTTCCTCCTTCTCCAATGACCATGGTGATGATCGGGGTTTGGAGCATCATCATCAATTTAAGATTTTTAGCAATGGCTTCGGCCTGCCCCCTCTCTTCAGCGCCCACTCCGGGAAAGGCGCCAGGGGTGTCGATCATCGTGATAATGGGTTTTTTGAAACCCTCTGCCAGTTTCATCAATCTAAATGCCTTCCGGTACCCCTCCGGATGGGGCATCCCGAAATTCCGGTACGCCATCTCCTTCACATCCGTTCCCTTCTGATGGGCAACGACGACTACCGATCTCCCGTTAAACTTGCCGATTCCGGCAATAATGGCCGGGTCGTCCCCATAGTAACGGTCTCCGTGGAGTTCGATGAAATCTTCGAACATCCATTCAATGTAATGGGATGCCCTGGGTCGGCCGATATGCCTGGCAAGCTGGGTGATCTGCCAGCCTGTCAGGTTGGAGAAGATTTCTTTCCGCAGCCGGTGAAGTTTATCTTCTAAGTTCTTAATCTGCCCGTCGAAGTGGAGGTGCCTTCCCTTAGAAAATCTCTTTAAATGTTCGATCTCGTTTTCCAGCTCGACGAGGGGTTTTTCAAAATCCAGATAGTGTTTGACCATCTTCTAACCCCCCTCAAAAATAAGATGCGGAGAGGGAAACAGTGCTTTGATGCGATTCTGAAAATTCTGAGAGGGATCGACCCGATAATCATCGGGCAGGGCGATGATGGTCTCCCGATGCTCTCCATTGGTGATGTGGAGAAAGATCCTGCAGGATCCCTGATGAGCGGAGATCATCTCTTTTAAATCAATGAGACCGGACTTCGTTAAGGAGGCAAGGGGTATCTTGATACGGAGAATCTTCGAGGAAGAGGATACCCACTCGGAAAGGGAACGGACCTCTGTTGCCTTAATCTTGATACGATCTTCCGAAAGGTCGAGGGTCCCTTTGACCAGAATGGGCTCTCCCCCTCGTAAATGGGTCGAGGCGTTCTTAAAGACCTCCGGAAAAAGGATGACCTCTACAAATCCCTTCATGTCCTCCAGGTTTAAAAAAGCCATCCGATCCCCTTTTTTGGTGATAATCTCCTTCAGGCTGCTGACGAGACCGCAGATTTTCACTTCCTGACCATTCTGCAACCGAACAAGGGTGGAGGTATCTTCGTCCGTATATCTTTTTATCTCCTCCTGATAGGCTGAGAGGGGATGTCGTGAGATATAAAACCCGATGGTCTCCTTTTCAAAAAGGATCAACTGATTTTCAGGAAATTCCTCGATGTCGGGATAGCTCTCCTCCTTTTCTCCCGAAGGGGATTCCCAGATGCTCATCTGAGATCCTTCTCTCTTCCGGTGGGCTTCCTGGGAACGTTCCATGATCTCCTCCAGAAGGGTCAGCATCTGTGATCGATAGGCTTTGGAGAAGTCGAAGGCGCCGCATTTGATCAAACTTTCGATCACCCTGCGATTCACTTTTCTCAAATCGACCCTTCCGGAGAAATCGTGGAGAGAATGGAATCTGCCCTTCTCCTCCCTCTCCTTGAGGATCGCCTCTATAGCGGCATCGCCCACATTTTTAACGGCGGCCAGTCCGAATCGAATCTGATTTCCCAGCACCGTAAAATTCCTGTGGCTCTCGTTGATGTCCGGAGGCAGAATGGAGATTCCCATATCGCGACATTCCGCAATATATCTCATGATCTTATCCGCGTTCTGCACTTCGCTGGTCAGCAGGGCAGCCATAAATTCGATCGGATAGTGGGTTTTTAAATAGGCCGTTTGATAGGCGATGAGGGCATAAGCCGCACTGTGGGATTTATTGAAGCCGTATCGGCCGAACGTCTCCATCTGTTCAAAAATCTTCTCGGCTTTCTTCGCCGAGATCCTGTTCTTTTTAGATCCTTCGAAAAATTTCTCTTTCTGTTTTTCCATCTCCCCGGCGTCCTTCTTCGCCATCGCCCTCCGAAGGTTATCCGCATCCTCCAGGGTAAAATTGGCAAGGGCACTGGCGATGCGCATGACCTGCTCCTGATAGACAATGACGCCATAGGTATCGCTTAGGATTCCTTCAAGGGCCGGAACCTCATACTGGATTGCCACTTTCCCGTGACGGCGTTTGATAAACTCGCCCACCATCCCGCTGTCAAGGGGGCCAGGCCGATAGAGGGCCACCAGGGCGATGATATCCGTGAAACTCTCCGGTTTGAGCTTAATCAGAAGATCTTTCATGCCGGAACTTTCTAGCTGAAAGATACCAAGATTGGAACCCGCTCCGAGTGACGCATAAACTTCAGAGTCATCGAGAGGGATCTGGGAGAGATCCACTTTTATCCCCCGGTTCATTTCGATCACCTGAATGGTATGGTTGATCACCGTAAGGGTTTTAAGGCCCAGAAAATCGAATTTGACCAGCCCGATTGCCTCCACTTCCTTCATCGCATACTGGGTCATCACCTCTCCATCCTGTCCGCGATAGAGGGGCAGGTACTCCATCAGCGATCTGTTCGAGATCACCACTCCAGCGGCATGGGTGGAGGAATGCCGCGTCAGCCCTTCCAGCGATCTGGCAATCTTAAAAAGGGAAGCCACCTTCGAGTCCTTCTGGGTCAACTCCTTCATCTGGGCTTCTTGATTCAGAGCCTGATCAAGGCTGATGTTCGGGGTGCCGGGAATCAGTTTGGCAATCCGATCTACTTCTGCGTAAGGAATGCCCATGACCCGACCAACATCCCGGATGACGGCCCTCGCCTGCATTTTCCCAAAGGTAATGATCTGGGCCACGTTCTCTTTCCCGTACTTCTCCATGACATACCGAATCACATCATCCCTTCCCTCTATGCAGAAATCGACATCCACATCGGGCATACTGCTCTTTCGTCCCGGATTTAAGAACCTTTCAAATATGAGATCATATTCGATGGGGTCCAGGTCCGTAATATTCAGGGCATAGGCGACCAGGCTTCCTGCAGCGGAACCTCTTCCAGGGCCCACCGGAATTCTTCTCTCTTTGGCAAAATGGATAAAATCAGCGACGATTAAGAAATACCCCGAATATCCCATAGACTTAATGATCTTCAGCTCCTCTTCCAGTCGGGCGCGGTACCGAGAGGTTCGTTCCTGAAACTCCTCTCTATTCCGATAGGGTTCGAGCCTCCTCTCCAACCCTTCTCGGGCAAGCCTTTCCAGATAGGTGTCCAGAGATTCGCCTGAGGGAACGGGAATCCTCGGGATGTGTTTCTCCTCAAACTTCAATTCCAGGTTGCATTCTTCTGCAATCTCCAAAGTGCTGGCAATCGCCTCCGGATTCTCCCTGAAAAGCTCTGCCATCTCCTGGGGGGACCGGAAATAGAATTCATCCGAAGAGAATTTCATCCGGTCGCTATCATTGAGGGTCTTCCCAGTTTGAATGCATAGGAGGACTTCATGGGCCCTGGCATCCTCGCGATGGAGGTAATGGCAGTCATTGGTCGCCACGACAGGGAGGGAAAGCTTCTGTGCGATCTCCAGGAGTCGTTCATTGACCAGGTGTTGATTCTCCACTCCATTCTTTTGAATTTCCATGAAAAACCGACGGTGATCGAAGATCTTTCCGTATTCCTCTGCCGTCTGGATGGCTTTTTTCATCTCCCCGCGGCTCGCATGAAGGGCAATCTCTCCTTTGAGACAACCGCTGAGGGCGATCAACCCTTCTTGATACTGCATCAAAAGTTCTTTGTCCGCCCTTGGTTTATAATAAAATCCTTCGAGATGAGCGAGGCTGACCAGCTTGATGAGATTGAAGTAGCCTATCCGATTTTTAACCAGGAGGGTAAGGTGGTAAACCCCTTCACCCCCTCCCACCGTTTTTCTCTCAAATCGGCTCCCGGGAGTCACGTAGACCTCACATCCAACGATGGGCTTGATCCCGTGCTTGATGGCCATCTGATAAAATTCGATGGCTCCAAACATATTCCCGTGGTCGGTCAGGGCAAGGGCATCCATCCCGTACTTCCTGGCCAGTTCGAAGACCTCCTCGAACCGGATCGCACCATCCAGTAAACTATACTGGCTATGGAGATGAAGATGGACAAATTCGGTGTGCGCCATATGAGTTAAATGTCAAATGCCAAAGATTAAAAGTCAAGGTTAGATTTTAAATCCGAAGCATGTTCCAATGGTCATCGGAATATCAGGATATCAGGTTGTGGGTATCAGGATATCTGGGTATCAGGTAAAACCTAATCTCCCGATGGCCTGGTATCCTGCTTCCTGGTATCCTGATGTTCTGATGTTCTGCATCCTGATATCCTGGTCCCCTGATTTCCTGATTTCGATTTATTATTTATTCCCATTCAATCGTGCTGGGTGGTTTGGAACTGACATCATAGACCACCCGATTGACATTCTTCACTTCGTTGATAATTCGATTGGCCATGTGCTCCAGGATTCGGGGAGGCAATCTCACCCAGTCGGCGGTCATGCCATCCTGACTTTCTACTACCCTTAAAGCGATCACATTTTCATAAGTCCGAAAATCACCCATCACTCCCACGGTCTTTACAGGAAGCAAAACCGCAAAGGATTGCCAGACTCGATCCACCAGGTGGCTCCGAACCATCTCTTCCATGACAATCTCATCCGCATCCCTCAAAATTTCCAGCCTCTCCTGAGTGACCTCCCCGATGATTCGGATCGCAAGCCCAGGGCCAGGAAATGGCTGCCGCTTGATCATCCCTTTGGGGAGACCCAGCTCCTTTCCCAACTGTCTCACTTCATCCTTGAACAACTCTTTCAGGGGTTCAACCAGTCTCAATCTCATCTTCTCCGGCAATCCCCCTACATTGTGGTGGCTCTTGATCGTCGCCGATGGCCCTTTCCATGATATGCTTTCGATTACATCGGGGTAGAGTGTCCCCTGGGCCAGATATCTTACCCCACCGATCTTCTTTGCCTCCCTTTCAAAGATGGTAATAAACTCCTTTCCGATCCTCTTTCTTTTATCCTCAGGATCGGTCACACCCTTTAACCGCTTTAAAAAATGGGCTTCAGCATCCACGTAGATAAGAGGGATTTTAAAATGGCGCCGGAAGAGATGGAGGACCTGGGACGGTTCATTCTTTCTCAGCAAACCATTATTCACAAAAATACACTGCAAACGATCACCGATCACTCGATGGAGGAGAAGGGCGACAACGGTTGAATCCACTCCGCCGCTCAAACCACAGATCACTTTTCCCGAACCGATTCTCTCCCTGAGCTCTCCCATCGCCTGCTCTATAAAAGATCGCATTGTCCAGAGGTCCTTACAATCACAAATCCGGAAGAGAAAATTCCGGATGAGATCGGACCCTTTCTGTGTATGGACCACCTCAGGGTGAAACTGGAGGCCATAAATCTTTTTCTGAGGATCCTCCATTGCAGCAAAGGGCGTGTTGCTCGAATGAGCGATCCTATCAAATCCGGAAGGCAACTGACGGATTTGATCTCCATGGCTCATCCATACCTGGAGACGGTCCCCCTTTCTTCCGACCCCCTTGAAGAGTTTTCCCCCCTGATCAAGGACCAACCTCACTTTTCCGTATTCTCTCTTTTCGGAATAAGTGACCTCTCCTCCTAAGAGGTGGCTGATCAATTGCATCCCATAACAGATTCCCAAAATGGGAATCCCCATTCGCAGCAGTTTGGGATCGCAACGGGGTGCTCCTCGTTCATAAACGCTGGCAGGTCCTCCGGAGAGAATGATCCCCTTGGGGGAGAGGGTCTTAACCTTCTCCATTGGGAAATCGTAGGGGTGAATTTCGCTGTAAATTTGCCATTCCCTTACCCGACGGGCGATCAACTGGGTATACTGTGAGCCGAAATCGAGTATCAATATCCTATCGAAGAGTGACGATCTATCCATGGATTCCTTCGGGATCATGGGATGAAAGAGGGGGCATGAAAAACGGAGATTGCGTTTTTCAATGTTTCAACACATACTTTCCATCTTTCAACTCATACTGATAAGAGACACCTTTGCGGTAGAAGAGATCGTTTTTCCGAAGCAGTCGGACGGAGACCAACTCTTCCAGCTTTTTAGGATAGGTCCCCTTCTCCATGTAGTATATCTCCAGGGCATTCTTAATCTGGTTCAGTTGACTCTTATGGACATAGAGGGCGGGCGCTTCGATATCGACCCGTTCAATTTTGGAGTCCCAGAAGAGGTGCAGGAAATTGGGCTTGAAATAGATCAGGAAAAGGAAAATAAAGAGCAGAAAGGCTCCATAATAGAAAAAGGCCAGGGATTCTCTGAAATTGATCATCCTCACCTTCTTGACGAGGCTCGGCGTGCGGATTCCGACGACCTCGATGAAACCCATCTCCATCAAATTCAGCAAGATCTCGCTCGTATTGAATTTACCCAGGAGGCTCCGATCAATGATATCCTGGACCGTTCGAGTCCCGTCGACCAGGTTGTGGATCAATTCCTGTTCAGAAGTCAGTTTCTCCCTCATATAACTCTGGGGAGACAGGACGCCTGTCGATTTTTCTTCCGCACCGAAGGGTTTTCGGAAGACCAGGTGGGATGAAAAGATCTTTTTTTCGATCTCCGACCATTCATCCACCATTCGAAGGATGCTCAACAGCACCTGTTCCGTGCTGAGGGCAAACGGAATCTTCTTGTAACTTTCTACCAGTTTGAGATCGAAATTGAAGGTCCCGTCTTCCCACCAGAAAAGTTCATAGATGGTCTCATAGATCTGAGTCGTGATCACTTTTAATATATCCTCTTTGATCAATAATCCTAGTTCAACCAGAATTTCCCCTATATATTTGAGCGTCTCCTTCTGGATTCTCAGCACCCGCTCCAGTTGTTCGTCGGTAATCAACTGAGCCTTGACCAGTATCTCGCCGATCAGGTCTTTCTTCCCCCGGTAATTGGAGTAGATATGGACGATCATCCCGTCGACGAAAGAGATCTCCACCAGATTCTTGCCCCGTCGAATTTTTAAGACGCCCGTTTTGAGCTGCTGGCCGATCAACTGGATGATCTCTGTAATGCTAAAATCTTTCAACGTCCCTTGAAGAGCCATCGAATTCTCCTCTTATTTATGAACCTCAAACTCCGGTTTTTGCCGCCTGAGCCTCCGAATGGAGAGAATATAGAAGAGGATGAAGAGCCCTCCCCAGAAAAAGGCGCCCCACCAGGAGAATGACGGCTGGAGGATGGGATCCGGCAGGACCCCATCCCAGAAGATCAATCTCAGAATAAAAATGAAAAAGATGAAGAGAAAGACAAGACCTTTAAAAGAAGAGCCTCTCCACAGGTCGTTAAATCCGACGAAGAAGTAGGAGAGAAACTTTCCGGTGAAATGGCTCTGCCTCTGAAACTGATCGGCCTGAAGGGACTTTTTCTCCATGATCTTTGGATGAAGTTTCTCCTTCTGGACAAAGAGACGATAACAGTTAAAACAGACGAATTCCTGCTCGGGTGCCTCCGAAATAGTCAAATAGAAGCGATGGGTCGCGCTCCCGCACATGGGACATCGCGTTAAAAATCGCTTCGCCCGTGTATACCTCGACATCCCGATTAAAAAGGCTAAAAAGAGGATGGGGGCTAAAAAAGGAATCGCAGATGGGATCCTCTCGAACCAGGCCTTAAAGAGGCGGAACAGCAACCCTTCCCTTCCGACCAATTGTGTCAGAAATCTTTCCCAGAGCATCTCGGTAGGCAGGACTTCATCGATCACCAATCGGTTCATATTGGGAGAATCGATCATGGAATAGTAATCGATGAGGGCAGGATTGAGATGCCTTGCCTTTTGAAAGGCTCTGTCCGTCCTGGCTGAGAGAAAGGTTTCCTGGGAATAGGCACGGTAAAGATTGTAGTAATAGGCTCCATTGTTCGGATTGAGCTTGATCGCCTGTTCGTAAGAGGCGATGGCCAATTGAATCTGCTTCTGTGCCAGATAGACATTTCCGAGATTGGAAAAGACCTCGCCGGAGTTTGGATTTCGCTCGATCGCTCTTCGATAGAATTCTTCTGCCTTGGAGTAACGGCCCTGCCTCTTCTCGATCAGACCCAGGGTAAAGAGAACCTCTGGATCATCGGGATGGGCTATTGACCAGGCTTTTAATTTCTCCTCTGTCCCCCTATCCCAGTTCTCATGGTTCGCCTCGTTCATCTCCAGGACGACATCTGAAGCCCCCCCATTTAAAAAAGAGGAGGAGAGGCGGAGGAAGAAGGGAAGGTAAACCAGGATGATCAGAAAGGCCAGAACAAACTGTCTCTCCCTCTTCGGCACATAACCCCACAATAAGATGGACCAGAAAAGAATGGCCCAGAGGATGTCCAGCCGGAGAAAGAGAGGGATGAAGAGGACAAAGATTTTCAGTCCGTTGTTGAGGAGGCTGGATATCTCCTGGGTTAAATTTTTCCGGATGTCGTAAAAATAGAGGGAGAAGTATTTCAACAGGATGATGATCCCGAAGATGATGAAGGCCATGAGGACGGCATTGGAGAGAATGTAGAAGGCCTGATAAAAAAGGTTCAGGGAACTGGGGTAGTGACTGAATTGTGCCCTGTATCCTTTAAGCATCTCGGGGAGGACCTCGTTGAGTTGAAATGGTTTCTGCTGCCAGCTTGTCCGTGCCAGTTCGAAATAGGGTTGAGGAAGATCGGGGGAGAATCTGTTCGCATACGTCACCCATTCAATGGCCCGTTCCGGATCGCCAGCCTTCCTAACCTTTTTCGCCTCCCGAACCAGCCATAGGGAAAGATTGGAAAAATTTCTGATTCCCCTATCCAATTTCATTTGAAAAATTTGGTCAAGTTCTTTTTTGTCGAAGGAAAGGGGTTTCCCTTCCACCATCTTCGATTTGACCCCCCCCACCCCTTTGAGATCGAGCGCCTGATCCATCGAAGAAGAACTCTCTGCGGAAAAGAACTCTTTCGACAATGGAAGGGTATCTTTTTTTGTCAGAAAACCCAAATAGTAGAGAAGTGAAAAGACGATCACAAAGAAGATGAATATGGTCTTTTTCAAGTCGATCCCCTGCCCTTTTTTTCCCCGTTAGAAAGCCCCGCCATTTATGGCGAAGATGATAAAAATAAATAATATTCATCCCGTTTAGAGATACATCTCTAACGGGATTCATCTTAGAGAGGGTGGGGTTAAAAACCCCATCCCTTCTAACGGGGTTTACTCCAGTCGGTAATTCGGAGCCTCTTTGGTGATGATCACGTCATGGACATGACTCTCTTTCAACCCGGAGGAGGTGATCCGGATAAACCTGGCCTTCTCCTTCATCTCCTGGATATCCTTTGCGCCCATATATCCCATGCCCGCCTTGAGCCCGCCGATGAGCTGTTGAATGCAGTAGGAAATGGCCCCCCGATAGGGAACCCTACCCTCTATCCCTTCGGGGACCAGTTTGGTCTCGCTCTCCACATCTCCCTGCATGTACCGATCTTTGCTCCCCTCTTTCATCGCCTCCAGGGATCCCATTCCCCTATAAACTTTATAGCTCCGGCCTTGATAGAGCACGATTTCGCCAGGGCTTTCGTCCGCCCCGGCGAAGAGATTGCCGATCATCACTGAATGGGCTCCTGCCGAGAGGGCCTTTGTGATATCTCCGGAAAATTTAATGCCTCCATCGGCAATGATAGGGATCTCGTATTTCTTTGACACCGCAGCCACCTCGACGATCGCGGAAAGCTGGGGAACCCCTACTCCTGCGATGATCCGCGTGGTGCAGATCGATCCAGGGCCTACCCCGACTTTGACCCCATCGACTCCGGCTTTGATCAGATCCTCCATCCCCTCCTTCGTCGCGATATTCCCTCCGATCAGTTGACAGGCCGGGAAATTTTTCTTCGTATCACGGACTGCCTCCAGGACATCCTTCGTGTGACCGTGGGCGGTATCGATGACCAGAACATCCAGTCCTGCTTTGATGAGAGCCTCCGTCCTTGCCTCTCTGTCCTTTCCCGTACCGATTGCAGCCCCCACCCGGAGACGACCGAGTTGATCCTTGCATGAATTGGGATATTTTCTCGTCTTCTCAATATCTTTGATGGTGATCAATCCCTTGAGATTGTTCTTTTCATCTACGACCAGTAATTTTTCAATCCTGTTCTTATGGAGGATATCCTTGGCCTGTTCCAGCGTCGTCCCCACAGGCACGGTGATGAGACGATCCTTCGTCATCACCGTCGAAATCTTCTCGTCCAACCTCTTTTCAAACCTGAGGTCCCGGTTGGTAAGAATGCCAACGAGTTTCCCCTCTTTTGTGATCGGAACTCCTGAAATACGATACTTCTTCATGACCTCCAGGGCTTCATAGATTTTTTGATCGGGTTGCATGGTGATGGGATTGAGGATCATCCCGCTTTCGGACTTTTTCACTTTATCCACTTCCATGGCCTGATCGGATATGGGGAGATTACGGTGGATGATACCGATCCCTCCTTCCTGGGCCATAGCAATGGCCGTCTTCGCCTCGGTCACTGTATCCATGGCAGCGCTGACCAGTGGAATATTCAACCGTATCTCCCGGGTCAGTTGAGTGCTGATATCAACCTCCTTCGGCAATACTTCTGAAAAACAGGGGATAATCAAAACATCGTCAAAGGTCAGATATTCTGGAATATCAATGAGATGGGCTCCCATCCTCTTTCCTCTTCTCAATGAAAGGTTTAATTTTATATATCAAATGAATTCCGGTTTGTCAACCTATCTTCTCCCTTTGCTGTAATTCAGACACTGGACTTCAGACGTTAGACATCAGACTCCTCTAATATATGAAATAATTCTATATTTGATGGTCTCGTAAAAAGTCGTCATTCCCGTAAAACTTGTCCTCGAAGGCATCAATCGGGGAACGGGAATCCAGAGAATTCTAACTACATG